>CAYQAQ010000350.1:0-3780 GCA_964415495.1 uncultured candidatus Brocadiaceae bacterium
GGCCAAGTATGAAAAACTTTTTCATTTTTTATGTACATATTGCTCTATCTGGAGTAGCCAAACCGTTGGGCGCTTGTTCATAAGACAACAATACAGAATAAATCATCAAGATAATTTCTCCAAAGGAATAATATTATATTTTACAAAAAACGACTATTGACACATAATATCGGCTTTAAAATTGCATAATTTGTAAATTATTTACATAATTCGACTTTATATCGAATTTATTACATAATTTTGTACTTAAATTAAGATAACAAGAAAAGAATATGTTGATAGACATAACATTTAAAAACTACCGCTCAATCAAAGAAGAGCAGGTATTTAGCTTAGAAGCAGGTTCTTTAAAGTTAAAGTCAGGAAACACATTTGTTCCCATAACTGACAATAAAAACCTGAAACTGGTAAAATCGGCTGTAATTTATGGTGCTAATGCTTCGGGGAAATCTAACCTAATTAGGTTAATGTGGACGTTAAAGGATTTTGTTTTAAACTCTTCAAACTTGAAGGCGGGCGACCCAATTCCAAATAGATATTATGACCCATTTTTATTGAATACTACTTCTGAAAAGGAAGCAACAGAAGTAATAATAAATTTTATTCCTAAAAATCTAAAAAGACATAGATATATCATTAAGTATAATAGTGTAGAAATTTTGTATGAATATTTGGGAGTTTATGAAACAAATAGAATTTCTAAAATTTATGAACGTATAAACGCTAACGAATATGTTGAGTTTGGCGATGCAATGAAGGAAAAAGAAAGAGACAAAAGGGTTCAAAATAACAACTTGTTTCTTTCAAAGTTTGGATCAACACCTAACGACCAACTCAGAGACATTTATCTGTATTTTAAAAGTATTGAAGTGTGGAATATTCCTGCCATTCATCACATAAATCAGTTGTATGAAAAAGTGCAAGAAAATTTCAACAAGCCAGAACAACAGGAATTAAGTAGAAAGTTAAGCAAGTTAATTAGTGTCGCTGATACCAAAATAGACAAAGTAGAAGTAAAAGAAAGACCCAATAAGGATTTTGAAAACTTTCCTGATGAAGTCAAGTTAGGATTGATAAGTAAGTACAAATACGAAACATTTGGAATGCATAAAGTGTATGATGAAAATGGGACAATTGTTGGAGAAAAAGGACTTTCCTTTAATAACCAAGAATCACAAGGAACAAAAACAATGTTTGCAATCGGGGGTTTAATGCTTGAAGCCTTTGAAAAAACTGAACCAGTTTTGATTTTCTTAGACGAATTTGACAATAGCTTACACCCAGACCTTGCTAAATTTTTAGTTGAGTTATTTCATAATCCTAAAGTAAATAAAAATAATTCACAACTTGTTTTTGCAACACACGAAACAACGTTACTTGATAAAAAAGTATTTAGAAAAGACCAAATTTGGTTTGGCGATAAAAACAAATATGGAATTACAGAATTATTTTCGGTAAAAGATTTTAACGATTTAAAAAATGTTCGTTCGGATATACCATTTGACAAATGGTATAGAACTGGAAAATTCGGTGCAGTTCCTAATATCAAAAAATTTGACTTTATCGCAGAGTATGAGTAAGAATAAAACCATAAAAAAGTCTTTGTATATTCTTACCGAAGGACACACGGAGCAAGCCTATTTTGCAAGAATAAGCGAAATCTTAGGCGATGAAGACGAATGGAAGTACTCTGTAACTGTTGATGTCAGAGAAATTGTTGACGGTAGTAAGACAGACCCTGTAAATATGGTCAAAGAAGCAAAGCAAAGCCAAAAGTCTTATGACGAAGTTTGGGTTGTTTTTGATAGAGACAGAGATAGAGACCAACAAAATTTACAGGCAATTGAACTTGCTTCTAAATCAAAAATAAACGTTGCTTTTTCAAGTATTTCCTTTGAAGAATGGATATTGCTTCATTTCGAAAGAAGTATATTAGTATTTCAAAGAAGTGATTGCGAGAGCAGAGGGCAAGTTTGCACTTGCAATGGAACAATTTGTGCTTCGACTTATATAAAACAAAACTACTACCCAAATTATATAAAAGGGAAGGCAAAATTATTTGACGACTTAAGCGACAAACGTGATACAGCTCTTGAATATGCGGCTTGGTTAAAATTTCACCATTCACCCATGGTAAACTATCATTTATTAAATCCATTCACAGATGTTGACAATCTTGTTGCGCAACTCTTTGAACTGCCCAGAATTCGTTATGTAGGAATAAACAACGTTTTCTCATTTGAGGGAATTGACTTTTGTGTTACAAACCATTCAACAGCAAATAATATGGTTTCTGTTTCAATACAAACAACCAACAACTCAAATAGGACTTTCATTTTTAATAGCGTTCAAAAAAACATAAAGCTTTTAGACTCGAATAATGCTGAATTTAACTATACCATTCCCCTAACCACAACAATAAATTCAAGAGACAACAGAACCACAGACATACAATTTGACATCAACGGACAGTTTCAAGCGACAAAACTAAAATTTCAGACAGCAAATGATTGTGTTTATGTGGTACTATGAGGAATGCCAGCAAACTCAAAACTAAAAGAATTAGATAAAAAAATCAAACCTCACTTATCAAGTAGAAGAGGCTTTTCGCCTTACGGTGTTTAGCGACATAGCAGGAGAATTAGTCCCGATAATAGTGCCTATTTGACGGCATAAATATCAGTGAAGTGGTCTTTACATGTTTAAAGAACGAATATAATATATAAGTATTAGACTGCTGAAAGTAGACATTAGAAGGTAATTCTTTGAGAAAAACTTTTGGTCAGATTTTGAATATTTTAGTATTATTGTACTTTTATACATTATGTAAGCTAATGACTATGTCATCAAAATTATTTAATTTTAACAAGGGTGTTCAAAGGGGCGAGCAAAGTCCATTCTGGGTACACACAAGCGATTAGGACAATCATGAGCTATCGCCTACGACGCCTATCGCATCAGCTTAACCAGGAATTACAAAAAACGACGTAAATATGCCGATTTACAATATATCAAAAGAAGGAATAACAAAAGTCCCACCAACTAATTTCCAGACAAATGGAATTCTTGAAAGAACCCATTTGCAAAAATTTTTACGTGATAAAACGATATAATTTCAGAAGATACATTAATCATTTCAGAGGAGTTTGCAGATTGGGATGACAGGCTTAACCTCAATTTCTTTAACCCACCAAATAAAAAGGATTTTAAAAACATTATAGAAAAGTTATTGAAAAATATCGGAAATGCAAGAAAGACTCCAATTGAAAATCGTAAATTTGACCTTTGATAAATTGATGCAGAATGGACATATCAGAGCAATATCAAAATTTGACAACCATGATTAATGACAATCTTCCTTTAAGGGCATTTCCGATAAGGGAGTTGGTTCAGATTTTTCGTCAAAATGGACACCCGATTACATTAAAGACAGAGCTGACTATTACCGGTGTTCATAATAGTGGGGATATTTCTGGGATAATGTGTATAGTTGAATTGGTGGACGGTTATAAATTGGCTTGTGCATTGACACATTTGACTTTTTTAAGGAATGTTTCGTTTTATTATGAGATTGCCGATTATCAAAAGAAACGAGCGAAAAGAATAAAACGATTAAATTCAACTGGATTAAATTGAAAAACACTTAGTGCTCCGTCTAGATAAAGATCTAAATTAAGTTGTGAGATATTTTTGGATAGATTGAGGCAAAAAACGTAGATGAACTGGATAGTTCAGCGAGGCTTTTTAACGAAAAGATATTCAAAAAGAGCCACAAATAAT
>CAYQAQ010000351.1:0-3776 GCA_964415495.1 uncultured candidatus Brocadiaceae bacterium
CCAACGGCGGCAGGACCTCCGCGCGCAGACGCAGAGCGATTTCGATTTCCAATTCGGACAAGGGTTCAAGATCGCGCTTAGCGGCAAAGTCCAGTTCGCCTTCGCCGATGCGATCGTGGATAGCCTGCGAACCATTCAGCACCTTGACCTGAATGCCGCGTAATTCGCGCAAGATCGCCAGAATGTCAGCAACGGTGGGCTGGTCCTTCTTTTCTTGTGGTTGCTGCGGTTGGCCTTGCAGTTGCCGCTGCGCTTCGCGTAGCTGAGCCGCAGCGGCCGCGGCTTCGCGCGCGGCACCACTGGCATCGCCGGACTCCATAGCCTTGGCAGCCGCGCCTTCGTCGCGTTCGGCTCCGCGCAAGGCATCGCGCGCTTCGGGTTCTTTGCCTTGATTATCGAGCAGGTCTGCCAACTCACGCGTATCCTGCTGGAGCTTTTCCTGTCGTTCCTTCAGGCTGCGGGGGTCGGCACCACGTTCGAGTTCCTTCTGGATTTGTTCCTGACGATCGGCGAGGGCACCGACGCGTTCCGCTAAGGCCCGATTGGCATCCGTGCCACGCAGCAGTTCGAGCAGTTTTTCCATAGCCACTAACGCACCGTCTTGGTGCGGTGGAGCTTGAGCGCGGTTTCCCTGGACGCCCAGCGCCGTGGCTGCGGCAGCGAGACGATCAGCAGGATGATCGCGGCGGACCAGAGCCTGGGCATCCGCTAACTGGCTGCCGGTGCCTGCGAGCAAACGACGTTCGATCTCGCGCATCTGTTCGCCGATGGCGCGCTGGCGACCGGCAAGATCGGTCGCGCGGGCGCGGCCCGGTTCATCGATGGCCTTGACTAGATAAGTGCGGATGAATTGCCCGGTCTCTTCACCGAGATTGCGCTGCAGCTGGATCAGGTGCGCGAGCAAACGGCTGAGATCGCCTTCCTGACGCAAACCTTGCAGTTGGCGTTCGGCCTCGGCCAACGCGGCGTCGGCGGTACGGGCGGGCTCTCCGCCCTCGGCACCCGCAGCAGCCGCTTTGGCCAGCTCCGGCGTCGCGCGATCGTTGACCGCAGCGGCGGCTTCGCCCACCGGCTGCGCGAGATCGTTGTCGAGTTTGTTGTCCTGCGCGCGGCGATGGACTTCACTGAGCAGGTCCCCGGCCTTGCGCGCCGACATCAGGGCATTGCGTGCGGCGGGGCCCAGCTGCGGCTCATCGGCCATGCCGCGCGAGAGATCTTCGCGCGCTTGGCGCACGCGCTCTAAGGCTTCGACCAATTGGCGATCAAGGTCGAGACGCAAATCTTCGTCGCTGACCACGCGCACGATCAGCGGTTCGCTGCGCCCGACGCCCGGGCCATTGTAGGTATTGCGATCCGTCGCCACGCCGACCAGCACCAGCCGCTGACCCGCTTTGGCCAGGGTGCCGACTTCGAAGCGATGCGTGCGCGTGGTGGCTTCGCCACGGACGCCAGAGAAGACCTGCACATCCTGCTCGGCGTCTGCGGACGGCGACGCCGAACCGTCCGTGACGGCTCCGCGCAAACGCAGATCGGCCAAGCCATGATCATCACGGGCATCAACGTTCACGGTCAGTTGCGCGCGGGCAGAGACGGCTTCGTTGTTGCGCATGCCGCTCAAGCGCACCAGGGGCGGACGATCTTCGCTGACCGTGATCGTAAAGCGCGGCTCTGGACGTGGGCCGATACCATCCTGATCGGCGATGACCGCCAGCAGTTCGCCGCCTTCTTCAATCAGGAACTCACCACGGAAGCCGGTCTCGGTCGCCGTGATCGGCACCGAGTGATCGCCGAGCATCAGCGCATAACGATTGACCTTGCGCCCGCTGTCGAGGCGGAAGCTGACCATGAACGCCAGGCGGCTGCCGGGCAGCGCGGTGCACGCCAGCGTCGCCAGGGTTTCCTCGGGGCGGCCGGTGTAGTCCGGATGCGTGAGCGTCGCTTCGATGCGATCCAGCACCGGTCGCGCCACCACGCGCACGTCGACACTGACGGGCAAGGCATCGCCACTGGTCGCCGTGATGCGATAGCTGCCGGGCGGCAGCGTCAGGGGCTGCCGACGCGCAATGGTGCCGACGCCGCCGTCGACGACGCGCGATTCCTGCACACGCCGCTCGCGATCGGTCCACATCAGGCGCACCGTCGCTTCGCCACCAAGCGGACGTGAGACCGAGACCACCACCGGTTCATCCGCGGGCACGACGGCGCGATCAACGACCAGAACCAAACTCGAGGAACGCGCCCACTCGACGCCGGACAGCGGCATGAACAAACGCTGCAAGCCCGGCAACGCCGTACCAGGAGCAGCCAGAATGATCAACGCGGCCACCGCCATCGTCCCCACAGCCGTGCCGACGCGACGCGTCAATTGGCGAGCAGGAACCAAGCGCTGCACCGCACCAGCCGCCAGCTCTTGCTGCATCACGCTCTGATCGGCAGCGGTCAAGGGCAGGCCTTCAACCGCACTGACTAGTCGTCCACCCAAGGCACCGAGGCGACGTTCCGCAAAGCGCGCTAGCGTCGCGTCATCCATCGGTCGCGACAGCGGTCGCTGCAGGCGGCGCCAGATCTGGAACGCCACCACACCACCCAGGCCAATCACCAAGAGCAGGCGCAAAACTGGCGGCAAACGGAATAGGAAATCAGCCGCCACCAGGACGGCGATCAGCACCACCGCACTGACCAACAGGCGCGCGATGCCGTCGGTGATCAGGACCCGCTGGAGACGCTGACGAAGCTCGGCGAGGAAACGGCTGGGATCCATGCGCCGAGTGTGGGCGCAGGGTCCTCCGATCAATCAGGGAGATGGTCCTAATACCACACCGTCGCAGCGCCGACTGCGCATGGCGTCGACACCGTGTGTCTGGTTTACTGCGGCTCGATCGGAGCCATCTTCGCGCGTTCAATCGTCGCTTTTCGATCGTACTCGGCTTCCATGGCGCGCAGGCGGGCGTCGTTCGCAGCGAGACGCTCAGCCTCACGCACCTGATAGGCGGAGCGCTGATCACGTTCGGCGCGCACCTTGGCGAGGTTCGCATGGTACTCCCGCATCAGGGGCGTCCACGCGGCGATGAGTTGGGCTTGGCGGTCGAGCACCCCATAGCCGTTGGTGGCGTTGGCAGCGACCTCTTCGCGCGCCACCATCAGGGCATGCGCCGCCAACTGCTCGGGCGTGGTCGAACGATCGACGACCGACGGCAGCGCCGGCGTCGGTGCGGCGGGCCGAGCACGGGCGGGCTGGGGTGCGACGGGTGCCGGTGCTGGAGCGGCGACCGGTTGCGGGGCGGCAACTGGTTCGGGGGCGACCTCCGCCACCGCAGGCTGATCGTCACTGACCGCTGCGGACGGTGCCGGTTCCACCGGTCGCTCAGCGCGCGGGGCGGCTTTGCCGCACGCCGTCATCATCAGACAGCAGAAGATCGTCAGCAGGAGAACAGATGAACGCATAACAGGCACTCCGGGTCTGCCGCATGGTGTGCGCTCTTCTCGCAGGCGGCAAGGTGCCCAGCGCCGACCCGCTTAGCCGTGTGATGTGCAGGCCCTGTGCAGGGCGGGGCTTGTACCTATCCGCTCAGCACCCATCCTGACCGCGCATCCCCCCGCGAAAGGGTATCCATGAGTGGCATGACGCGTGACCAGGCCGAAGCGACGGCGAACACCCTCAAGCAGGAGCTCGGCAAAGTCATCGTCGGCCAGCATGAGGTGGTCGATGAAATCCTCATCGCCCTCGCCGCCAACGGTCATGCCCTGCTCGAAGGCGTACCCGGTCTGGCCAAGAC
>CAYQAQ010000352.1:0-130 GCA_964415495.1 uncultured candidatus Brocadiaceae bacterium
CCGGTTTTGATGCGCTGAAAGAAGCGGCCGATGGCCTTGAACATCTCAGACGTCCTCGCCCTCGGTCTCGGCTGCCGACGCCTGGCTCGCGCGCGCAGGCAGGTTGGTATCGACCAAGCGCGGCAAGTCC
>CAYQAQ010000352.1:140-3768 GCA_964415495.1 uncultured candidatus Brocadiaceae bacterium
TTTTGATGCGCTGAAAGAAGCGGCCGATGGCCTTGAACATCTCAGACGTCCTCGTCGTCGGCATCAGCGCTCGTCGCTGCCTGCTGGCTGGCGCGCGCGGGCAGGTTGGTATCGACCAGACGCGGCAGATCCTTGGTCGCGGTCTGCCAGTCGAGCGACACTGCGTCCGGCCAGATGCGCTCGAGGCGGTAGAAGTCGCGCATCTCCTGGGTCAGGACGTGGACCACCACTTGGTAGCAGTCGACCACGATCCAGCCGGTCTGGCCTTCGATGGCGCGACCGGCGACTTCGATGTCCTTGGCGAAGCGGCGGCACTCTTCGGCCAGGGCGTGGACCTGACGATCGCTGCGGCCGGTGGCGATGACCACCACGTCGGCGAGTTGGCCGGTGGGCAGTTCCAGGACCACAATGTCCTCGCCGCTCTTGTCATCGAGGGCGCGGGCCAGGTGGTAGGCCAGATCGCGAGCAGAGAGGTCCATCATGGGGGCGCACACCGTATGCGCGATCGGCGGCGGTCCAGTGATGGATGCCGGAGCTATCTGATAGCCTCTATCCCTTCCCATCCCGTCTCAGGCATGGTCTTCGGCACAGGCCAGCAGCACCGCGCTTCCCACACCGTGCTCGGTGGGCGCAGAGTTGGCCCTGCACTGTGGTCGCAGACGACAAACCATGGGCAGGAACCGCGCCATGATCCGTACCCTGTGTGTCATTTCGCTCGCCCTGCCGTGCTCTGCTGCGATCGAGAATCCCATTCCCCGTCTGCTTGGTGGTGCCCACGTCGGTACCGCAGGGGGCGGGCCATCATCACGGCGGAATGAGACCTGCCCTTTGCCCGGGCCCAGCGCCTGCGCCCGGAAGTCATCCTCAACGGCGGCGGTCGTCGTCATGGTCGACGCCGTCCCGGTATCGGGATCCTGGACCTTCGCCATCGCGGCTGACCGTCTGCCGGTGGGGCCAGCAGCGGTATATCGGCCCGCGCCTCCTCAATGATAATGTCGGCGACGAGCGGGTCGAAATCGGTGCCATAGCCTGCTATCGCTTCCCGATCGTGCCATCCCAGCCCGGTCGCCACAGCATCGACGCGATCGGGGCCGCTGGGCGCTGGATGACGATGATGATTTGGCGGGCCGCCGTCACCGTGTCGGCGTCCTGTGCGGCTACCAGTTCTAGCCGGCGAACCCAGGAGATTGCGGAAACTGGCGCTTGGGTGGCTCGGGGGTGCGGCTACAACCCCATCCCTATGAACGTGTTGACCGACCAGCAGTGGATTGCCCTCCTGCCGCGCCTGCGGACGACCTGTCCGCGTCTGACCGCGCAGGATCTGGACGAGGCCAAAGGCCGCATCGATCTGCTCACCGCCAAGATCCAGAATCGCCACTGGTGCAGCCGCACCCTGGCGCAACAGACGGTGCTCAAGCTGCTGGATGAGACCCGCGTCGCGGCGACCGCGTGAACGCAGCGTCGAACCCGTTGCTGGCGCCTGGTCAGCTGCCGCAGTTTCGCGCCATCAAGCCCGAGCATGTCGAACCGGCGGTGCGCCAGCTCATCGCAGCGCAAGACGCCGCCTTCACGGCGCTGGAAAGCAGCGCGACGCCGACCTGGAGCGGGCTGATCGAACCGCTGCGCCACCTGAGCGAACCGCTCGGCTTCGCGTGGGGCGTGATCAATCACCTGCTCGGGGTGCGCAATGATGCCGCGCTGCGCGCTGCGCATGAAGCGGTGCAGGGCGAGGTCGTGGCCGCGGCCATGCGCCTCGGGCAGAGCGCCGTCATTCATGGGCACCTCGTCGCGTTGCGCGACGCGGGTGGACTTGATGCGGTGCAGCGTCGCGTCGTCGATGCCTTGATCCGCGACGGCGAACTCGCCGGCATCGCCTTGACGGGCGAAGCCCGTGAGCGGTTCAACCGCTTGGCGATCGAGCATTCCGAATTGGCGACGCGCTTTCAAAATCAACTTCTTGATGCGACCAAAAGTTTTGCGCTGGAACTCAGCGACCCCGCCGAAGTCGACGGTCTGCCAGTCACGACGCGCGCCCAGGCTGCCGCCGCCGCGCGTACCTCTGGTGCCACGACAGCGACGGCCGAAGCGGGCCCCTGGCGCATCACCCTGGAAATGCCGTTGTTCGTGCCCTTCATGGAGCACGCCACGCATCGTGATCTGCGCGAACGGCTCTACCGCGCCTATGTCACCCGCGCGGCTGTCGCGCCGCATGACAATGGTCCGCTGATCCGCCAGCTCTTGGCCGTCCGTCGCGAACAAGCGCAGTTGTTGGGCTTCGCTCACTACACAGCGCAATCGTTGGCCGGAAAAATGGCTGGCGACATCGTCGCCGTCGATCGCTTGTTGGATCAATTGCGCGCCGCTGCCAAGCCCGCGGCTGAACGCGAATGGCGCGAGCTGAATACATTCGCTCGCACGCAGAGTGGCGATACCAGTCTGGAGCTGCGCCATTGGGACGTCGCCTTCTGGGCCGAACGGCAGCGCGAAGCGCTCTATGCCTACAGCGAAGAAGCGCTGCGGCCGTATTTCCCGTTTGATCGGGTGCTCGACGGCTTGTTCGCCTTGGTGCAGACGCTCTTCGGCGTCGACGTGCGCGCGGCCACAGCGGAAACGTGGCACGATGATGTGCAGTATTTCGAAGTGCTCGACCACGGGCGCGTGATCGCGGCGTTCTTCCTCGATCCCTTCAGCCGTCCGGTAGAAAAGCGCGGCGGCGCGTGGATGGATGTGTGCCTCGACCGCTGTCGCGATGCGCGTGGTGAACGCCTGCCAGTGGCCTATTTGGTGTGCAATCAAGCGGCTCCCGTCGATGGGCGGCCTTCGCTGATGTCTTTTAGTGAAGTGGAAACCTTGTTCCACGAATTCGGTCATGGCTTGCAGCATCTGCTGACGCGTATCGATCATCCGGAAGTCGCCGGCATCAATCGCGTCGAATGGGACGCCGTTGAATTGCCGAGTCAGTTCATGGAGAACTGGTGCTTCCACCGCGAAACCGCACGCGGTTTGGCGCGCCACATCGACACCGGCGAAGCGTTGCCCGACGAGCTCTTCACCAAGATCGTCGCCGCGCGCACGTATCGCGCCGGCGCGCAGTTCCTGCGCCAAGTCGCGCTTTCGACCATCGATCTGGCCTTGCACCAACTCGATGATCTCAGCCGCTACGACGACACCGTCGCCAGCGTCTGGCGCGACAACAGTATCCTCCCGCCGCTACCCGAGGATCGCTTCCTGTGCTCCTTCGGCCACATCTTCGCCGGCGGTTACGCAGCCGGCTATTACAGCTACAAATGGGCGGAAGTGCTCAGCGCTGACGCTTTCTCTGCATTCACCGAAGCTGGCGTCGACGACCCCAACGCCATGACCGCCACCGGCCGCCGCTTCCGCGACACCGTCCTCGCCCTGGGCGGCGGTACCCATCCGGCCGAGGTCTTCCGCGCCTTCCGTGGCCGTGACCCGTCGCCGCAGGCGTTACTGGAAAGCTACGGATTGGCGGGGTAATTCGCGTATGCCGCGCTGCTCCAGGGCCATGCCTCTGGAGTGAGGTGCGGGATACCGTCTGATCGGTCAAAATGCGGCAAATATCCACGGCTATGCCAACCCAACGACGTCCTTCGCGAGGTCTTCCCCT
>CAYQAQ010000353.1:0-3754 GCA_964415495.1 uncultured candidatus Brocadiaceae bacterium
TACCGCCGGCTTCAGCCGGCTCGACCCACCGAAAACAGCCCGTCATTGAGTGTACACAGGAACCGTGTACACTAGACCTGCCATGCTCAAGAACCTCACCATCAGCGCCGACCCCGTCATCATCGCCAAAGCGCGGGCCAAGGCAGCTGCTGAGCACACCACGCTCAACGAGGTCCTGCGCCGGTATCTGATTGATTTCGCGACGGCCGGCCGAGGTCCCGACTACGACGCTGTCATGGAGCAGCTGCGCGGCTGCCAAAGCGGCCGGCGCTTTACGCGCGACGACGCCAATCAGCGATGAGTCATTTCCTCGACACGACTATCTTCGTCTACCAATTCGATGACCTGCAGCCTGCCAAGCGCGATCGCGCCCGGGACCTGGTCCGCAGCTCGCTGGAGCACGGCGATGGCATGTGTTCGACCCAGGTGATCAATGAATTCTGCAACCTGGCCCTCAAGCGGTTTGCGGTACCCATGTCGTCGGCCCAGTGCGCTCAGTTTGTGGATACGGTGCTGACTCCGCTCTGCACCGTCGGATGGAGTCTGCCATTAGTCAGCGAGGCCCTGCGCATCGTCGAGCGCTGGCAGACCGGCTGGTACGATGCGCTGATCATCGCCGCTGCGATCGAGGGCGGAGCGACCATCCTGTACACCGAGGATCTGCAGCACGGCATGCGCTTCGGATCCGTCCAGGTGCAAAACCCGTTTCGCTGAGCGCGCTTCGCGGACCTCATCAGGTCGAGATCGCCCGCACGCGCAAATCCATCGATCTCTCTTGCACTATCGCCGATTCCGCCCACCAGCGCTTCTGATACCCTTACACCATGGTTCGCATCGCCGCCACCCCGGTTGAACGTCTGTTCTGGGAATACGCCGCTGACCAGCGGGTCGAGTTGCCGGCTGATCTGGTTTTCGCGCGGATCATGGAACGGGGTACCATCGAAGACAGCCGTTGGCTGGTCCGCAACCAGCCGCGAAACGTCCTGCGCGATTGGTTCCAGGCGCGTGCAGCACGTCACTGCTCGCCGAAAACCCTCGCCCTGTGGGCGTGCATTCTGGAATGCCCGCAACCTGTTTCAGTTGCCGTGCCTTGGCGCCATGACGAGTGAGGCCAACGACACCTGGCACCGCGAGGTGCTCAGCGCTGCCCAGCATCAGGTGTTGACCACCTCGCAGCGGATTTTGGCAGAAGGCGACATTGAGGCCTTTCTCGCGGGTGGTGCCGGCCTCGCTCTGCGTATCGGCCACCGCCGCTCGCAGGACCTCGATTGGTTTACGACCAGCAGCTTCGATGTCGAACAGCTCGCTCAGCAGGTCGCCGCGTTGCCCGATGCGCGGGTGATCATGGCCGAGCCCGGCACATTCCACGGCGAAATATCTGGCATTCCCCTCAGCCTGATCCGTTATCGCTACCCGGCCCAGGCCGATGAACGCATGGACGGCATTCCGATAGTGTCCCTGCGGACGGCATTGGGCATGAAATGCCTGGCCCTGGTCAACCGCGGTTACAAGCGCGACTTTCTGGATCTCGCTGCCATCCTTCGCCACATCGGCGATGTGGCGAAAGGGTTGGCCTGGGTCACCGCCGACATTCCCGGCTTGCCCCGCGAAAGTATCTTGCGCGCGATGAACTGGCGTGCAGACGCTGAAGACCAGCCCAACCCGGATGGAGTCAGCGATGCGGACTGGGAAGCCGCGAAGCAAGCGATTGACCGCGCCGTGCGCTCCGTGATTTGGTAATGCTCAACAGGGTGCGTGATGTGCCTACGCCACCTACTGAGACTGCTAGCAACATGACCGACGACCTCCTGCGCCGTTACCTGTCGGAAGAAGACCTGGATCTGCAATCCTTATCGGACGCCGAATTTGATGCTTTGTCCCTGGCAGCACTGCGCGCCGCCCAGGCCACCAACGATCAGGATGCCCCTATCTACCGCCACGGCTGCATCGCCGTCGAGCCGGGCTTTGAGCATCTGCTGGTCCATATTCGCAGCGGCGCGTTGTAATCCATCCCATGATCTACGAATCAGAAACCACCGTTCGCGACGGGATGGTGGCGGTGCATCCGGATTTGGATGGTCAGCGGGTGCGGATCATCGTGATTCCTCTGGGCGACGATGCGGTAGATGCGCCAAGCGATCCGATGGAAGCCTTGTTTGCGGCCGCAATTCCCGGTGTAACGCTGACGCCCTTCACGCGCGCCCAAGCCCATGAGCAATGAACGCGACGTGTCTGATCGACAGCAATCTTTGGCTGTGCGCACGGGTGCGCGATCATTGAACAAGCCAGATCCCGCACTGGATGGATGGTGGGTCAAGGAAGCGCAGCGCCGTTCCAAGGCCTACCGGAAAGGGGCTGTTCGAGGATATTCCGTTGAAAAGGTCTTTGGGAAACCCCTGTGAGTCTGCAGATGATCAACCTCGCTGGGACCGCAGGCCACCGGCCCGCTGCGAAGCACGCAGAAAACTCCGTTGACGGTCATGTCCTCCGGTAAAGATGACTCCATGCTGCCCAAAGAATTGAAGAAGCTCTCGCGCAGTGAAAAGATCCTCCTGGTCCAGGATCTCTGGGATGACATCGCGGTCGGCAGTGCGATCACGGTGGAAGAGCGGCAGTATGTCGAGCAGCGCCTTGACGACCTGAGCACCGACGACCAGCCCCTCGTCGCCTGGGACGATCTCAGCGTAGAGGTGCGTGGGGGTTCACGGCGCTCCGGGCGGCGATAGGATGATGATCATGACCCCGGGCTTGGACATTGATCAGGACCGCTTGGCCGCCTTCTGTCGGCACCATCGCATCGCCCGGCTGGAACTGTTCGGTTCCCGCGCCAAAGGGACCGCGCGTCCCGACAGCGATGTGGACCTGTTGGTGACCCTCGAGGCCGGCTACACCCCTGGATTGGAATTCTTCGGCTTGGCGGACGAGTTCGCCGCCATCCTTGGGCATCCGGTCGATCTGGTGACCCGATCCGCAGTGGAGCGTCTACCGAACCCCTACAAGCGCGCCAGCATTCTGGCTGGGGCGACGCCCCTCTATGGCGACGCCGCCTGACGATCGTGGACGGGGCCTCCTGGGCGACATCAGTTCCACCAGACGCGCCCGCCCAGGAATGCGGAGCGATTCGACGACCGACGCCAGCGAGCACGAAAGCTCGCCTGCAACAGTCTCTTCACCCCGTATCGCGATGCGACGCCCGTCGCTCGTCGGTCGTCGCTCGCTTCTCGCCTCGAGACCCCGCTCTCAGCGTTCTCGTGGCAGCCGCCCAAAGCCCCTAGGGGGTCGATCTACCCACCCCCACCGCCCGCACCCGCACGCGGCGCGAGTCGCCGACCGACACGGGACGGCGAAGTGGCCAACAACTGCTTCCTCGTCACCAACGCTAGAGTAGCCTATGAACACCATGAAATGGCAAGATCTCATCAGTATAGATCCCCTGGTTCGATCCGGAAAGCCGTGCCTGAAGGGGACGCGTATCACGGTTTTTGATGTCCTCGAATACCTCGCTGGCGGTATGACTCAGGAGGAGATCCTTGCCGATTTTCCCGCATTGACGGTTGATTCGATCCGGGCGTGTCTGGCGTATGCGGCCGCGCGCGAGAAACGTTTTCACGACATATCAGCGGCCTAATGCCAGCATTGCTCTTCGACGAGAACCTGAGTCACCGCTTGGTCCAACGTTTGCAGGGAGAGTACCCGGGCAGCACGTCGAGGACCTCGGCCTGCGCGGCGCACCGGACGGATATCTCTGGAACGA
>CAYQAQ010000354.1:0-2010 GCA_964415495.1 uncultured candidatus Brocadiaceae bacterium
CACTACCATTGGCCAGCCAGCGTGGACATGTACCCTGGCCGAGGGGACGATTGATGGATACTTCTATCAGCAGCGACCGACGGGAACGCCGGAGCTGCTCCTCCATCTAGTCGCTGGCTCGGTGACTCGCCGTCAGCTGTGGGATGCAGCAGGAACCCTGGTCGCGGATGAGGTGCTCGACCCGCCCATACCCTGGGCTTATGCGCCGATAGTACCGGAGTCCCCTGCTAACCTCGAAGAGTAAACCCCGCACGCTCCCTATCCAACCCTGCTCGACGTCTCCCACCATAGATAACTGAACGGTAGGCGGCACCCTTGCGCTCCCGCCCGTGAGCATAAGGTGCGCCAACCATACGTCATCGGTGCCCGTAGCTCAGCTGGATAGAGCGTCAGCCTCCGAAGCTGAAGGTCGTTGGTTCGAATCCAACCGGGCACGCCAAAGCATAAACCCCAGGTCGTCGACCTGGGGTTTATGCGTCCTGGATTCCCTGCCCTGGGTCCGGAGTTCCATCTGTCACTTCGGGCACTTTGGCCTTGGGCTCTGGCTTAGGTTTCGGCGGCGGTGGGCGCAGTGGGCCGTTGAAGCGCAGCAGGCCGTCCATCCCGGCGTCGAGCCAGGCTTCGGCAGCGTTGGCGGCTTTGGCAATCATGTCGCGGGCGTCGTCGCGTTCGTCGGGATGAAAGCCGCCGAGGACGTGGGCGATTTGATCGCCGTCAGCAGCCGGAGCGCCGACGCCCAAGCGCAGGCGCGGATACGCAGCACCCAAGCGCGCTTCGATGTCGCGGAGACCGTTGTGGCCGCCGGCGCTGCCGGAGGCCCGGGCGCGCAGGCTGCCGACCGGCAGATGGATGTCGTCGACCACCACCAGCATCTCGGTGGGTGGCAGCTTGTGAAAGGCGAGGACCGCTTGCGCGGCTTCGCCGCTGACGTTGACGAACGTGCGCGGTTTGATCAGCAGCACGCGGTCATCACCGCGCCGCCATTCGGCGACATCGCTTTGCCATTTGCGCGACCACGACGCCACGCTGGCCCGCTGCGCCAACAGATCCACCACGTCGAAGCCGACGTTGTGGCGGGTGCCCACGTACTGCGCGCCAATATTACCAATGCCCAGAATCACCCGCATGGGCGATACTCTGCCCCGAAACCCGAAACCCGAAACCCGAAACCTGAACTAGGCCGGATTACGCCAGATCGGGAGATCGCCACCGAGGCTGGTCACCAACAGCGATGCTAATGCCTGCACCGAAAGCCCAGCCAGATCACCAAGAATCAAGCCGTAGGCCATCGGCTTGAGCGTGCGATAGAGACCGAGGCCGCCATAGCGCATGACCAAGAACTTGGCCAACCATCCCAGCATGAGGCTGCCCCAGACGTTGAAGATCGGCTAACTGAACGCGACCACCAAACCCAATGGATGGAACGGACAGTTGACCCACCACCGGCGCAAGGCTGCGACCCCGAGGATCAAGACGATACCGAGCAGCACCGGGCTGGCGGCAATTTCAGCCCAGAACAGACCGGTGGCACCGCCCGGATGCTGGGCGGCGGAATCCACCAGGTTGACCACGGTATTTGCGCGCAGGCTGCCGGCCTTGTGTGCGGTGCCGTAGGTCCAGCCCGCCGCCGCCGTCGAAATCAAGGCGATCACCACGCCCACGACCAGGACGCCGCCGATCACCAGCAGCAAGCGGCCCGACGGCACGCGCGCACCACTGGCTGCTGCTTCGCCTTGGACCACATAGCCAGCCACGTTCTGTCGGATATCCATGACCAGGGTGTGGCCGAGATAGAGCGTCGCCATGAAGGCCTGATACGGCAGCAGCAGCGGCAGGCCGATGCTGTTGGCGAGCAAACTCATTTCGTGCGCGGCTTGAAAGTTGGCCAGGCCGCACTCGGCAACCACGCGGGCAATGACGAGGAGATAACTGGCGACAAGAAGCACAGCGCAAAACCCGCCGAGCAGCGAAGCGCCGGCTGGGCTTGCTGGCGCGGCAATGCTGCTGGCC
>CAYQAQ010000354.1:2020-3740 GCA_964415495.1 uncultured candidatus Brocadiaceae bacterium
CCCGCCGATCCACCATACCATGGCGATGATGAGCAGGGATGACGCCATGAACACGCGCATGCCCCACACGCCAACGCGATCACCATCGGCATCGCCGCGTCCAAACGTAGCGGCGACCAGGGCCGCATAGTGGTGACGCCCCATGGCAACCACCAGACCCGCCAGACCCAGTGTGGCACCGGCACCGACGAGGCGACCCTGATCGGGAAAGCTGGTGGGAATGCCGGCGGTGGTCAGCCAGCCGCAAATCAGCACGCCGATCCAGAATCCGCCCCACACCGAAAAACCAACGTCGAGGGTCAGCAGAAAAGCGATGCCGATGACGAGTGGATAGATGCGGATGCCGCCCCAGAACTGCTCCAGCACTTGTTTTGGCCATCCACCGGGCGCATCGGCACCAAACAGGCGATACAGATCGGGTAAGACAAACTCAGAGCGAATGGGCCCGAGCGGATGCAGGCCCCACGCACTGCTCAGATTCCACAGCCAAAATCCGAGGGTGAGTGCGAATGCGATGACGAATGGTCGCGAGCGCAGCACCGACAGGTCGGTCAGCGCGGCCGGTACCTGTGCTAATGGATGCGGCAGGCGCTCGTTGGTAGTCCACTGCCGGCTCGTGATGGCAATCAGGCCGACTGTCAACAGCAGGCCGGCGATGATCAACCCACCGCCGCTGAAGAGCGGCGTCAGCAACAACGACCACGGCACCGGAGCCCCCTCACGCACGCGGCCGCGCACGTAGGCATCGGCCGCAATCGCCACCGCGGGATCGTCGCTGCGAGCGGGCAGGGTCAGCGCGGACGGGAGCGCATCGACCAAAGGCGTGACGGCGGCGTTGTGCTGCAAGGCCGGACCTGCGACGGTCCACTCCAACCATTTGTCGGCCGCACCCCGGCCGACGATGCCGGTCACGGCGAGCAAACAGGCGGCGACGATCAGGAGTTCGGCGGGTGCGAATGTGGCACGAGCACCCAACGCGCGAGCGGGTTCCACAGCAAGGCAACCATGGCGAAGATCAGCATCGGCAGTACGGGCAGATAACCGCCGATCCATTCGGGCGATTGTCCGCCCCGCGGCATGATGGCGTTCAACCACGGATACTCGGCGGCCAAGCTGAGCCCGAGGACCACGCCGGTGATCCAGGCGCGCAGGCGGATGGGACGCGAGCGTTCCTCCAGAGCCGCGACTTGGCCGGATGCCTCGGAGGTCGGGGTGAGGTCGGTCGCCGGGGGCGCTGGGTCCATAGCACAGCATGGAGCCAGTGCAGGTTCGTCGCAAGTTGTTGGAGTTGCGCAGGCTCGCGGTCACACCTGCCGTGTGCGTGGCGCTCCCAGCTCTCTGGCCGGAGGGTCTGATCCGCGCTGGACGTTCCTGGAAGCGCTTTCACACTAAACGCCCGTCGCATTTCGACGATTCCCACTCGCTCCCACTCTCTTCCTCTCATTTTCCTCTTTTTCATCAGGATCGCTCTCCATGCCTGCCAAGCCTGTGCTCAATGTTGCTCTCGTCGGCTACTCGTTCATGGGGCGTGCGCACTCCAATGCGTATCGTCAGGTGAATCGCTACTTCCCGGATTGCCCCTTCCAGATCGTGCCCAAGGTGCTGGTCGGTCGCACCGAAAAGCCGCTGCGCGAAGCCGCCGATCAGCTCGGCTGGGAAGAAATTTCCACTGATCTCGGCGCCGTGCTCAAGCGCGATGACATC
Organism: uncultured candidatus Brocadiaceae bacterium; assembly: GCA_964415495.1. Lineage (GTDB taxonomy): Bacteria > Planctomycetota > UBA11346 > UBA11346 > UBA11346 > CAYQAQ01. The sequence goes on from CAYQAQ010000354.1 coordinate 3,725, forward strand.
CATCTCGTCGACGTGT
>CAYQAQ010000355.1:0-3739 GCA_964415495.1 uncultured candidatus Brocadiaceae bacterium
CCCGACGTGCTCGCCGTCAAGGCTGCCCTCGCTGCGCTCGGCGCCTGCGGCGGCCTTGACCGCTGCGCGCGACGGGTTCGGCAGGCTCCACAAGGAGCCTCACCATGGCACGTTTCCATTCCCTCTTCGTTTACACGCTGGCACGCGAGAATCTGCGAGACATCGCGCAGATAACGGAACGCATGCACGGTTTCGGTGATCTCGTCAACCAAATGCGGCGGGCGGCGATCTCGGTCGTCAGTAATATCTGCGAAGGCGCGTCATCGGGTAGCGATCGGCAATTCGCTCGTTATCTGATTTTCGCTCGCGCTTCAGCCAACGAATTGCAAGGGCAACTCGCTATCGCGGCCGACCTGGGCGAACTGGATCTCAACCACCCGGTCCATGACCGCTGCGATCACCTTGGGCGGGCGCTTAGCAAGCTGCTGCGTACGTTGACCGGATAGGGGGGCCGTCCCGTATAATGGCGTCAGTTCCCTACGTTGCTCTGTTCCAGACGTTCCCGATTATGCTCGCATGACCCCACTGCTCGATCGTCCCACCTGCCAGCGCCTGCTCGCGGCCGCCCTTGAACGCGGCGGCGATTACGCCGATGTTTTCGTCGAGCGCACCCAGTCGCGTTCCATCGCTTATGAAGAAGATCAGGTCAAGTCCGCCAAGGAGTCGATGCGCCTGGGCGTTGGTATCCGCGTCGTGGCGGGGGAGCGCACCGGCTATGCGTACTGCGAAGATCTCGACCCCGCGACGCTGCTGGCGACGGCAGCGCGGGCGGCGCTGATCGCGGCGGCCTCGCCGGTGGCGGTGGCGCCGCTGGCGGAGCGGGTCGGATTACCAACGAGGTATGGCAGCGTGCAGCCGTTGGAGGGCATCGGCGTGGGCGAGCGTATTGAACTATTGCGGCGGGCGAGTCGGCGCGCGTACGCAGCGGATCCGCGCGTGCGCTGGGTGAGTTGTTCGCTGCTCGACAACCGTAGCCAAGTCACCATTGCAACCTCCGACGGCGTGTTCGTCTCTGACGATCGGCCGATGCTGCGCATGAACGTGCAGATCAATGCCGAGCGTGATGGCCGCCGTGAACGCGCGACCACCGGCGGCGGTGGACGGTTGGGCTATGAATACTTCGCGCGCCGCAGTCCCGAAGCGCTTGCGGACGAGGCGGTGCGCCGAGTCCTGACCTTGTTCGACGCCCGCGAAGCCCCGGCGGGCGCGCTGCCGGTGGTGCTGGCGCCGGCGACGTCGGGCATCCTGATCCATGAAGCGGTGGGACATGGCCTGGAAGCGGACTTCAATCGTAAAGGGGTCAGTGCCTATTCCGGCCAAGTAGGGCAGATGGTCGCCAGCCCCTTGGTGACGGTGATCGACGATGGCACCGTCATGGGGGATCGTGGCGCGGTGAACGTTGATGACGAAGGCATCGTTCCGGAATCGACCACGCTGATCGAAAACGGTATCTTGCGCGGGTATCTCAACGATCGGCTGTCGGCGCGCGTGATGGGAGTCCCGTTGACCGGCAATGGCCGCCGCGAGGGCTACGCGAAAGTGCCGATTCCGCGTATGCGCGTGACCTATCTCGCCGCGGGCAAGGATGATCCCGATGACATTATTCGTTCGGTCAAGCGTGGTATCTACGCAGTGAACTTTGGTGGAGGTTCGGTCGACATCAGCAAAGGCGATTTCAATTTCCATGTCACCGAAGGGTATCTGATCGAAGACGGGAAGATCACCGCGCCGCTGCGCGGCGCGACGCTGATCGGCAACGGTCCGGAAGTGTTACGTAAAGTCAGCCGTGTCGGTCACGATCTGCGTCTGAGTGACGGCATCTGGACCTGCGGCAAAGACGGCCAGGGCTGCCCGGTCGGTCAGGGCCTGCCGACGACGCTGGTCGATGAGATGACGGTGGGAGGCAAGGGATGATCCTCGCTATGAATCAGGAAAGCATCGATATCGCTATTGCTGAATTGACCAGGCGGGGCGTCAGCGGCGAAGCTGCGCTTGGTCGGGCGGAGTCGTGGAAGGCCCAGGTTCGCCTGGGTGAAGTCGAACAGGTTGAAGGGGCGACCACGCGCGCGCTGCGCGTCACTGCGCTTGCCGAGGGTGGCAAGCGTGGATCGGCATCGATCTCGGACATCACGCCGGATGCGGTGCGTGCGTGCGCGGCCAAGGCGGTTGAATTGGCGCTATACGGCGATGCCGACGAATGGGTCGGCCTTCCACCGGCAGAGGAATGCGGTGAGGTCGCAGGCGATCTGCACACGGATGATCCCGCCTATGCCACGCTCGATCGTGACGCCTTGCTGCAGAACGTCATCGCCGCCGAGCGCACGGCGTTGGATCTCGACCCGCGCATCACCAATGCGCATCGCTCCAGCACCCGCGCCAGTCGGTCGCAACTGTGGTACGGCAGCACCGCTGGCGTACGCGTGCAGCGCGCGGGGACGGTCTTTGCCTATTCGGTCGTGGTCGTCGCGCAAAGTGAGAGCGGCGAGCGGCAGACCGGTGGCTACGGCACCCATGCCCGGCATCTGAGCAATCTGTGGACCAGTGATCACGTCGGGCGCGAAGCCGGACAGCGCGCGATCCGCTATTACGGTTGGCGCAAACCGCCGACGGGGCCATGCCGGGTGGTGTTCGATAGTGAATCGGCGTCGGATCTGCTGGGCATCGTGCTCAGCGGCTGTGTGGGCGGCGCGGTCTATCGCGGCAGTACGTTCCTTGCGGGTCGCCTCGATCAGATGATCGCGAGTGATCAGGTCACCATTGTCGACGATCCGCTCCTTCCGCGCGCCACCGCCAGTCGCTCCTGCGATGGCGAAGGCGTGCGCAGTCGCCGCACCGTGGTGGTTGACCAGGGCAAGCTGTCGAGCTATCTGGTCGACGGTTACGCCGCCCGTCGCCTGCATCATCCCTATACCGGTCATGATGGTGGTGCGACCAATGTGCGTCTGGTGCCCGGGTCGGCGTCTTTGGCCGATCTGCTGCGCGAAATCGGCACCGGCCTGCTGGTCCACGACCTGCACGGCTTCGGCATTGATCTGACCTCCGGCAATTATTCGCGCGGCGTCAGCGGCTTTTGGATCGAAAACGGTGCAATCGCGTATCCCGTTCAGGAAGCGACCATCGCGGGCAATCTTAAGGATCTGCTGCCCGGCATTCGCGCCGTCGGCAACGATCCGCTGCAACAGGCGTCCGTGAGCAGTCCGTCCCTGCTCATCGACGGCTTCACCGTCGGCGCTGGGTAAAACAGTCCGCAGTCCGCAGTCCGCAGTCCGCAGTCCGCAGTCCGCAGTCCGCATCCCGCAGTCTCAGGAGACGCAGAGACGCGGAGGAGGAAGGCAGAGAAGTTGAGCATGGTCGCCGCCAAGCATTGCCTCCTCCTGCTTCCCTCCGCGTCTCTGCGTCTCCTGTGACCTCGAACTGCGGACACTGAACTCAAGAAACAGCGACGCGGAGGAAAACAGGAGGCACATGGGCTCTCTCTGTCTTCCTCCGCGTCGCTGCGTCTCCTGTGACTGCGAATCGAAGCGGTTTACGCCTTCGCGGCGCCTGCGGCGTCGAAGCGGACTTCTTTGCCCGCTTCGGCCGAGGCATACACACCGTCCAGCATCTGCTGCACCATCATGCCGGCCTTGCCGTCGCTGAGGTTGGCCGCGCCATCGCGGCAAACTTCGACGAAATGTTTCATCTTCAATTCGAACACGTCGCCCTTGGGGGTGAACGCGGGCGTCGAGTTGAACATGTA
>CAYQAQ010000356.1:0-720 GCA_964415495.1 uncultured candidatus Brocadiaceae bacterium
GCAATCCGCCGCCGCGCTTTCAGAAGAAGGCGAAAGAGGGCGCTGCTCCGGCCGAGGGCGCTGAACCGGTTGCCGCTGACGAAGCCCCCGATGCACCCGCCGGCGCGGCTCCCATCGCCGGTGATCCTCCCGGCGGCGACTGACCCCCAAGGTAGTCCGATGCCTTCTGCCTTCAGACTTCCGGACTTCCGGACTTCCGGACTTCCGGACGCGTTGCACGCATGAATACCTTCGGCCACGCCTTTCGCGTCACCACCTTTGGCGAAAGCCATGGCGCGGCCGTCGGCTGCGTCATCGACGGCTGTCCTCCCGGACACGTGATTGATCTGCCGGCCTTACAGGCGCAGATGGCGCGCCGCCGCCCCGGGCAATCGAAGTTGGTGACGCCACGCGATGAAGCCGATCAGGTGGAAATCGTGTCAGGCATTGAAACGGAGAGCGGTCGTACGCTCGGCTCACCGATTTGTCTGCTGGTGCGCAATCAGGATCAACGCTCGGGCAGCTACGCCGACTGGAAACACATCTACCGGCCGAGCCACGCCGACTTCGCCTACGACGCCAAGTACGGCCTGCGCGCCTGGCAGGGCGGCGGGCGGGCTTCCGCACGCGAAACGGTCGGCCGCGTCGCTGCCGGCGCGCTGGCCGAACAACTGCTGACTGCGCGCTTTCCCGACCTGCGCATCACCGTTGGCGACGTCCTCGAGTGTCTCGCCAGCGGGA
>CAYQAQ010000356.1:730-3729 GCA_964415495.1 uncultured candidatus Brocadiaceae bacterium
ACCTGCGCATCACCGCCTGGGTCGAATCCGTCCACACCATCGATGCCCGGACCGCCATCGATCCCCTTGCGGTGGACCGTGCCACCGTCGACGCGCATCCGACCCGCTGCCCCGATGCCGCCCATGCCGCGCACATCGAGAGTGCCATTCTCGCCGCCAAGAAGCGCGGTGACAGCCTGGGTGGCATGGTGCGTCTGATCGTCCAAGGATTGCCACCGGGACTCGGCGATCCGGTCTTCACCAAGCTCGATGCCGTCCTCGCCCAGGCCATGCTCAGCCTGCCCGCCTGCAAGGGCATCGAGTTCGGCTCGGGTTTCTCCGGCCCGGCCTTGACCGGCCTGGAGCACAACGACCTCTTCGCCTGGGAGGGCCGCGACGACGGCAAGCGCATGCGCACCCAGACCAACCGCTCGGGCGGCATCCAGGGCGGCATCACCAATGGCATGCCCATCGATCTGCGCCTGGTCTTCAAGCCGACGGCCACGGTGCTGCAGTCGCAAGCAAGTGCCGACGAGCAGGGCAACAACGTCGAACTCCAGGCCAAGGGCCGCCACGACCCCTGTGTTCTCCCGCGGGCAGTGCCCATCGTCGAATCCATGGCCGCGCTCACCCTGATCGATGCCTGGCTGCGCCAGCGTGGTCAGGTCGGTGATCCCTGGCCCGGCCTGGCCGGGCCGGTTGCTGCGCCGCACACGCATCCCTGAGCATTTCTATCGATTGCCTTCGTCGGGTGCCTGACACACTATTGATCCGTCCGTGGAGGGATCACCTGTAATGCTACGCACTCCATTTCTTGCTCTGCTGCTGCTCGTCACCAGCCTCTCCTCGCTCAGCGCGGTGACGTCGATCGAACTGCCCCTGGGCACCCAACTGTATTGGCATCCGCAGGGCGCTTCGACGAATGGGCATGCCGTCGTCAATTGGTCGCTGAATGACGCCACCTACACACCGCCGACCTCAACCACCATCAACGGTGCCGTCCTCAATTTCAATGGCCTCAGTTCCAACAATGCCGGGTGCACCTTCGTCACTGATATCGCCATCCACGGCATCAACACCACCGGGCATACCCAGCTCTTTCAGCAGACGAGCGGGGTGATTACCCTGGACACCAATGCCGTCTTCGCCGGCAATAGCCACACCTTCAACGGTACGCTGATCAGTGTCGGCAATGGTGCCACACTTGCCTTCAATTCCGGTGAATCCCTGCCCGCACTGACCATCCAGAATTCGGCCACTCTTACCAAGACCACTGGTGGCAACGAGGACCCCCATCAACTCTTCGCCGGCCAGGCCCTGACCCTGAGTACCAACGCGACCCTGACCCTGGCACACCCGCTGATCCTCAACGACGGGGCCACCTTGGTCCAGGCCAACGGTGCCACTATTGCTGGATTACAGCCGTTGATCTGGCAGCAGAACGCTGACTTTCCTGCTCCTGGCGGATTGGCCATCACTGCTCCGATCATCATCGATCAGGTCGACACCGATACCGAGACCGTCATCAACCTACCTGGTGTTTGGACTTTCGGCAGTTCGCTGACCTTCCGGACCGTCAATACACTCGGCTCCAACCCAGAGCTCGATGTGACCATCACTGGCCCAATATCGGCCGATGGCGGGGTATTTTTCCAGGCAAGGAGTGGGAACGCGACTATCCGGGTCTCGTTTAATGGCACGTTGCCCGCACTGGGTACCTCCGGGACAATGATGACCATCGGTTCTGATCTCGACCTGATCTTTCGCACACTCGGGGCTCCCATCTCGCTCAGTAGCTCTACCGTAGATTTCAGCGAGACGTCCGGGTCAGTGACCTTCGACTTCGACCCGGCGGTCTCGATCGCAAACGTCGCGGTTCAGCGAATCATCACCACCGGGGCCACCTGTACCGCTGCCGGCCCAGTCGGTCTTCAGCTGAATGGTTCCGGCGATAGCACCAGCACCGTGACGTTGAGCTTGGATGACGCCATCACCTGGGTGGTGCTCAAGAGCGGTTCAGCGACCACCGTCGCCATCGCCCCAGGTTCGCAACCGACCGTGCAGCAATGGACAAACGAGACTGCGGTCGCGACCCGGGTGTCGGGCGAGGACCCCTTGCGGTTCACCAGCAACGCGAGTGTCGACGTCTCCTTATCCGGGGGCAGCAATGGCACCGTGGAATTCGCCGCCCCCATCGATCTGCCGTCAGGCGGTCTGCTGGTGCTGTCCAACAGCGCCGACAGCGCCGCTACCATCCGGGTGAGTGGCGATATCCGCGGTGCGACTACCGCCTCGACGTTGCGCATCGGTAACGATTCCCGCGTGGAGATCACCGGCACGGATGAACGTATCTTTTCCGATGGCGAAGGGATCAGCCGCATCGAGATCAGCTCGGGCGCCGTCCTTGATCACCGCGGCAGCGCTGGACAGATCCCGATCCGTAACCTGGCGCCAGCGGTGAATGCCGAACTGCGCGGTACGGTCAGCGCCGGACGCTATGAGGTCGGCAGTGGAACCTTGTCGGCGATCATGCGTCCGGGTGGGTTCGACTTTGATTACGGCGTCATGTCCTTCACCACGGCGGATTTCTCCATTCCCACCACCGAGGCTTTCCTGGACATCATCATCAAGGTGGGCGGGAATGAATCGGCGGGTTTCGACTACGACTCGATCGCCAGCGACGCTCTGATCTTCGGGGCGACCAACACCACCTTGACCTTCGACCTTTCGCAATGGCCCGGGGGCAACGGCACCGTTTCAGGCGTCTTTACCGCTAGCAGTTCCGTCAGCGGAGACCCAACCGTGCTGCCGCTTTCGTTGACTAGTGGGGCTGATATCTCCGTCGAGCTCGTGCCCGGCGCTCCAGGCCGCTTTGACCTCATCATCACCGATGCCAGCGTCAATCCACCGCCGCCGGTCGCCGGAGTGTTTCGCGCCCCGACTCTGCCTGTGTCCAGCCGCCGCAGCACGCTGTGGACAGCGGTCGCGCCGGGAACTCCAGAGGGACTCGATCATCTGCG
>CAYQAQ010000357.1:0-3728 GCA_964415495.1 uncultured candidatus Brocadiaceae bacterium
CGGTTGTCTCCGGGAATGCCTGGCGGAGGTCGCGACTGAGTTGGTCAACCACGCTGCCGCCGTAGGTGCCCACTGCGAGGCGCTGGCTCAGGTCCATGCCGATCGAGTAGTACAGCCGCAGCATCTCCCGGTTGGCTGCCACAGCAGCGCGGATCCGGCTGCCTTGGATGCGGTTCTTGATATCGCTCAGTACGGCGGCGTAGTCACTCGGCAGCTGCATCATCATGGCGATATGTTCGTGTGAAGTAGCCGGGCATCAACGCGCGGTCCCGGCCGAACGGACTGGCCGCTGATGGCCGGATTGTCATTCTGACCCATTCTCCAGTTCGTATCGCATCTTGGCTGCCAAGTTGGACACCGCTGTTAACTAAGCCGGTCTCGGGGCTGGAGAATTGGAGAAATCTCCGGGTTCTGGACCCGTCCGGCTTGGCGCGCCAAGTCAGCGACCCGAACCGGAGAAATGGCCGGCCCGTAAAGCCCTTTGCCACAAGGGGTTTTACGACGCGGATTTGGGGCTTGGCTGTTAAACAAGCAACCCAGCCGGTTAGGGCTGGGTTGGATTGGCTCCTCGGGTAGGATTCGAACCTACGACCAAGTGATTAACAGTCACCTGCGCTACCGCTGCGCCACCGAGGATTGTGGTGGGAGGGCGGATCTTGGGCGGGAGACAGGGGTGTCAAGGCCTGGGGATCAGCGACGTGGGCCGTTGTCGCCGGCCTGCTCCCAGGGCTCGGGAGCGGCGGGACGCGGAGGGAGGTCGTCCATGCACACGGCGAAGCTGGTGTGGCCGGTGGCGAGCATGGCGGCGAGGTAGCGGCGGCAGCCGCCGCAGCCGGTGCCGCAGCCGGTGTGGGTGGCGATGGCGGTGGTGGTGGTCCAGCCGGCGGCGCGCGCCTGCGGCAACAGGTCGGCGAAGGGGCGATCGAAGCAGACGCACTTGGTCACTGCCATGCGGGTGATTGTCGGCGGCGACGGTGGTCGTGGAAGCCCGGCATGGGTTGGCGGGCGGTCTGCATGCAACGTGCGGCGCGGTCCCGCGAGCGCCGGGCTCCTGACCGGCTGCGGGCGCGGCGGCGGTGCGGTGGAGAACGGTGGCGTTGAGGGATCGCGGCAGGGAGGTGGGAATTGTTCGCCTCTCAGGAGAGCGGCGTTCCCGGGCGGTGCTGGTGGTGCTGGTGGTCTGCGCGCAACGCGCGATGCGGTCCCGGGATCGCCAGTCTCCCGACCGGCTGCGGGCGCGGCGGCGTTGCTGTGGAGAACGGTTGCGTTGAGGGATCGCATCAGGGAGGCGATGATCGCTGGCCACTCGGGAGAGTGGCGTTCCCGGGCGGTGCTGGTGCTGCGATGGTGTCAGCGTGGGAAACGAGCCGTCTGCAGGCCCACTCCTCTGCGCTCCTCCGCGTCTCTGCGTCTCCTGTTCCTCGGGTCGCGCAGCGACTGACGTCACATCAGCCGAACAGATCGCTCGACAGATAGCGATCACCGCGATCACAGGCGATGCAGACGATGGTGCCGTGCTCGATTTCCTGCGCGACCTTGAGGGCCGCCCACGCGGCGCCGCCGCTGCTCATGCCGACGAAGAGGCCGGCTTCTTTGGCGAGGCGGCGGGTAGTGGCGACGGCGTCGGTGGTGTTGATGTCGATGATGCGGTCGACGCGCTCGGGCTCGTAGATCGTCGGCAGATATTCTGGAGTCCAGCGGCGGATGCCGGGGATTTGGCTGCCGGCGCTGGGTTGGCAGCCGATGATCTGCACGCGGGGGTACTGTTCTTTCAGGTAGCGGCTGACGCCCATGATGGTGCCGGTGGTGCCCATCGCCGAGACGAAATGGGTGACGGTGCCTTCGGTGTCGCGCCAGATTTCGGGGCCGGTGCTGCGATAATGCGCGAGGGGATTGTCGGGATTGCCGAACTGATTGAGCATTAGGAAGGCATTGGCCTGGTCAGCAGTCTCGGCGACCATCGCGGCCGCGCGGTCGCGCGCGACTTCCATGTTGCCATCGACCAAGTGCACGACGGCACCGAAGGCGCGCATGGTCTGGGTGCGCTCAATGGTCAGCGAGTCCGGCATGACCAAGTGCATTTCGATGCCGACGGCTTGCGCGATCATCGCCAACGCAATGCCGGTGTTGCCGGAGGTCGCTTCGACCAAGCGCATGCCGGGTTTCAATTCGCCGCGCGCGATCGCGCCCATGATCATGCCTTTGGCGGCGCGATCCTTGACGCTGCTGGCCGGGTTGTTGCCTTCGCACTTGGCCAACACGCGCACGCCGGGTTTGCCGGCAAGATGGCTGATATCCAGCAGCGGCGTATTGCCGACGAGATCAAGCAGATTGGCCATGGCTTATCCAGGAATGGGAGATGGATCGCCAAGGACGGCGAGGGTCTCGCCAGCGAGGTAGAACGAACCGGTGATGCACAGATCGCAGTCACTGGGCAGAGATTGCAGCGCGTCGGCAATCGATGGCGACCACGGCCACGGCAATGCGCTGGTCGGCCATTCATGCTGTTGGCGCGAGCGCGGCGAGCCATAGCTGACGCGCCAGACCTGCTGATCAGCGGCGATCAGCGGTAACACATCGTTGGCTTCCTTGTCGCGCGCGAGCCCCAATACCAAGAGCCACCCTGGACGCAGGCAGCGTTGCGCGACGGCCAGTGTGGTTGCGACGCTGGCCGCATTGTGCGCGCCATCGACCAAGCAGCGGCGGCCGCCATGTTCGATCAGTTGGCAGCGTCCGCCCAAGGTAGCGCTGGCGAAACCGCGACGCGCAGTGGCTTCATCGACTTCCGGTGCGAAATGGCGCAGCGCGGCTAACGCCGTGCTGGCGTTGTCTTGTTGGTGTTCGCCGAGCAGCGCGAGCGCAAACGGCGTGCTGGCGCGCACAACGTGATCGACCGTGACTTGCGCTGGCAGCGTCGTCGCTGCGACGGCAGCGCTGCCGGCAGCGCTCTGTGGCGCGACGATCAAAGGGCGACCGCTGCGACACAAGGCCAGTTTTTCGCGGGCGATGTGCACTTCGGTGGGGCCAAGCAACTGACAATGATCACGGCTGAGATGCGTCAGCACGACCACCGCGGCATCGAGGGCATTGGCGCAATCGAGCCGCCCGCCGAGGCCGACTTCACAAATGAAGCGCGTTCCCGGGCGTTCGCTGGCCAGGATGACGGCGATGGCGAAGCTGCGTTCGAAATACGTGAGCCGCGTGCCGACGCGTTCTTCGGCGGCGATGACGCGCATGGCGCGCTCAGCGATCACGCTCGGCGACGCGGGCACGCCATCGATGCGCCAGCGTTCGGTGATGCGGCGCAGATGCGGACTGGTGAAGGCGAGTGTCGGCTGACCGGCGGCGCGCAGAGCGCTCTCGATCAGGCGCACGGTCGAACCCTTGCCCTTGGTGCCGGTGACGGTGCACGGCGCGGGCGGAATCGGCAGCAGCGGCAGAACCGTGCGCAGGCGATCGAGTTTGAACTCGCGCCCGTCAGGATGCCGTTCGAGATTGAGACCTTCGTTGAGCCAGGCTTCAATGCCGACGTCGGTGGGGGGGACGGCCACGCGCATGGACGGAGACGCTAGGGGGTGCTGCGCGTGACGCTACGGGGTGGCCTGGGCGGCTGGTACGTCCTGGACGCCGACCAGGGCGGCCTAAGCTGTGGCCTGCATGGCGCGCGCGACACTCGGCACAGCGATCAAGAAGGGCGATGTCATCGGCGATGAGTTCGAGGTCGAACG
>CAYQAQ010000358.1:0-3719 GCA_964415495.1 uncultured candidatus Brocadiaceae bacterium
CTGTCGCTGCTGGGGATCCGCGACATTTCGGTCCTGGCCGAAGCGCCGTCGGAGCGCCTCGCGGTCGAAACCCGCGTCGCGCCGTGGGATGATCGCCTGATCCAATCGGCCATTCGCCGCGAACTGGAGCGCAAAGGCCAGATCTTCCTGGTTCACAATCGCGTGCAGGACATCGACAAGATCGTGCATCGCGTCGCCACCCTGGTACCCGAGCTGCGCGTCGACGTCGTGCATGGACAGATGGGCGAAGACCGCATCGCTCGCACCATGGAGGCCTACAAGCGCGGTGAACTGCAGTGCTTGGTATCGACCTCGATCATCGAATCGGGCATCGACATCCCCAACGCCAATACGCTCTTCGTCAACAATGCGCACTACTTCGGCTTGGCCGAGCTGCACCAGATTCGTGGCCGCATCGGGCGCTACCACAACCAGGCCTACGCGTACTTTCTCGTGCCCGGCAACGCCGAACTGACGCAGGAAGCCCGCGAGCGCCTAGATGCCATTCAGGAATACGCCGATCTCGGCGCCGGTTTCAAGCTCGCCATGCGCGATCTCGAACTGCGCGGCGCGGGCAATCTGCTCGGCGGCGAACAGTCCGGCCACATCGACGCCATCGGCTACGAACTCTACACCCGCCTGCTCGGCGACGCCGTCGCGCGCACCCGCGCCCGCGCCGAGGCCACGGAAGCCGGCAAGCCCATCCCCGCATCCGCAGCGGCCAAACCGGCCGGACGCACCGTCGAGGCGCGCAACACGCTCGGGCTGGCCGTCGATGCCTACGTGCCCGACGACTACGTCGAAGCGCCGGCGCTGAAATTCGAACTGCACAAGCACCTCGATGGCTGCCGACGTTCGAGCGACGTGCAGGCTCTTGCGCGCACGGTGCGCGATCGCTACGGCGCGCCGCCACCGCCCGTGCGCCGGTTGTTCGCGCTGCGCTTACTCCGCCTGCGCTGCACTGAGATCGGCGTGCTGCGCATCGAAGTCGGCGATCGGCAATTGCGCCTGCACCTCGACGGCCCCCTGCCCGCGGTGCTGGCTAAAGCGAACTTGCCGGAACTGGTCCACCTACAACTCGACGGCAAAGTCCTCGTGCTGTTCGTCAGGCCGGTGCTCGCACCGGATGTCGCGATTGAGATTCTTGGGCGCTTGTTGGGGGTGGATAATGTTTTGGGTGTTGGTGGGTGAGCCTTTAATCGAGGCTCTTCCAGGAATGAGAAATGGTTCAGCTTGCCCCCCTACCCGGTCAACGTTCGGAGCAGCTTGGTGAGCGCCCGCCCGAGATGATCACAGCGGTCGTGAATTGGATGATCGGGATCGAGTTCACCGAGATCGGCCACGATCGCCAGTTGGCCGTGGAGTTCGTTGGCTGATGCACGTGCGATGTTCAGGTAGCGGGCAAACTGACGATCGTTGCCGGATGATGCGCCCTCGCAAATGTTGCTGACCACCGAGATTGCCGCCCGCCGCATCTGGGTGACCAGATCACCGAAACCGTGCATGCGGTCGGTGATGCGCGCAACGTCGCGCAGATTCTCGCGCGCGAGCTGATAGACGAAGAGGGAATGGAAACGTGCCATGGTGAGGCTCCATGTGGGACCCCTCCGCACCCGTCGCGCGGAGCGGTCAAGGCCGCCCCAGGGCGCCGAGCGCAGCGAGGGCAGCCTGACGGCGAGCACGTCGGGTACGGTGGGCAGAACAAGGAGCCGCCCCAAAGGTTCTTCAACGGAAGAACCACATCAGCAGAAGCGTCCGCACAGGAATGCGGAGCGAGTTGACGATCGACGCGGGACGACCGACGAACGACGAGCGACGCCAGCGAGTGAGAAATGCGAACTTTGGATGAACTCTCGATGTCCAAAAAGCCTTCTTCAAGGCCAGGCCCCTGCCCATCTGCTACCGGCCTCGCATAGACTCCCCTGACAAAGCCTTGCCTTCATAAAGCCCGGCTTAGCATCCGCCGCCCCAACCAGGAAGACGAGCCTCATGATCCGCGTCGAAGCCCGCAATGGCGAACCCCTCGAAAAGACCCTCCGCCGCTTCAAGAAGCGCTGCGAAAAGGAAGGTCTGACCAAGGACATCAAGAAGGGTTTGTACTACGACAAGCCCAGCGAAAAGAAGCGCCGCGAATCGCGTAAGCTCGAGAAGCGCCTGCTGCAGGAACGCTCGGAAGCCTCCAAGGGCTACCAGACCTTCTTCTGAGGCTGCGCACACGCGTGGACGTTCCGATCGGGCCACCCGCCCGCACCAGTCACCCAGCCGTCCCCGGCTGGGTGATCGCGCTTGGCAGTTGTCCCTCCACCAATACCTGGGCTTTGGATCATCTCGGTGAGCTGCACCACGGCGATTGCGTGTGGACCGAGCATCAGACCGCCGGACGCGGCCGCGATGGCCGCATCTGGCGTAGCCCGCCCGGCGTGCTGACCGCGAGCTTTGTGGTCGCCGTCGGTCGTCGCGGCGAGGCACGCAGCGTGCCGCTCACGCGCCTGAGTTTAGCGACGGGCCTGGCCATCATTCATGCGATCAGCGATCACGTCGATGGCAGCGCACTGCGCATCAAATGGCCCAACGATGTGCTGGCGCATCAGCGCAAGCTCGCCGGCATTCTGTGCGAGACGCGCGAGACCGCCGCGCAGACCATGGCCGTGATCGGCATCGGCTGCAATCTCAGCCCGCGCTGGGAAGCAGACGGTGCCAGTCTGCCCTTGGCCGTGGGTGCGGCAGCGCCGATTGGCGTCGATGAACTCGGCGTGCCGCCCGCGCCGCTCGATCTGCTCAGCGGCATCCGTCGGTATCTGCTGGAAGCGGTGGGCATGCTGGCCGCCGGCACCTGGGCACCGCTGCTCGCCGAACTGCGCAGCCGCGATGCGTTACGGGGCCGCCGCGTTCGTATCGAAACGGGGACCGACGTGGTCAGCGGCATCGCCGACGGCATTGGCGATGACGGCGCTTTGCGCGTGCGCTGCGGCAGCGGCAGTGATAGCGACGTGCGCCACCTCGCCAGCGGGCACGTGCAGCAGGTCGATGCCTGAGCGACTTGCGCGGCGCGCCATCGCGCTCATCGTCGCGCCCATGACCAACAAGCTCGCCACCGCACTCGCCACCGTCATCGCCGAGCAGCAGCTCACCGGCAATTACGGCAAGGTGGCGGAACGCATTGGCGTCAGCTATCCCAGCCTGCGCGCGGTGCTCGCCGGCAAAGGCAAACCGAACAAAGCCACTGCCGCCAAGTATCAGAAGTTCCTCGGCATCGGCGCTGAAGATTTCGCCCATCTGCTGGCCGATGCGCCCCGCGGCGGCCGGCCGACCAAGGCCGCACGTGCAGCCAAAGACGTCCGCGCGACGGAGCCCGTGACGCAATCCGCGCCGGATAGCGCGGCGAAAGCGCCACGGAGCATCCCTCCCGCCGTCGCCACTGCCGGTGGCAAGGATCTAGACCGCGCTCTCGCCGCATTGAACGACGTGCTGGCTGATGACCTCGCCCTGCGCGTGCACGCGGCCAGTCCTGGTCTGCGTGCTCTGATCGCCCGCATCGTGAGGTAATGGCGGCACGGGGGCCCCGCACCGTTCGTCTTCCGACTTGTTCCGCCGCTCCCTCCTGTTCACACTCGGCACCCACCCGTTCTGGAGGTGCCGATGGCCCGTGCCCTGGTTTTGAATCTCGAGGGAGAAATCTCCGAGTTGCCCCTCGCCCGCATTGATCGCGCCAAGCTGTA
>CAYQAQ010000359.1:0-3677 GCA_964415495.1 uncultured candidatus Brocadiaceae bacterium
GCGCCGGACCGGCGGCGTGGGGCGAGCTGCTCGCGGCGTGGCACGGCGGTGCGCTGGCACCGGCGGATCGGCGCGGTGGTAATCATCCGGCGCCAGCGGGTGCCACCGTCTGCGCGGCAGCAGCGCAGCAGCACATCGCTCTTTCCACCGCATCCGCTGCCGTTGTGCCGACGAGCGACGAAGCACCAGAGTGCTGGGCGGCGCTGGTCGACGCCGATGATCTCGCTGGCTTGCCCGCGGCGCTGACGCACTGGGGCCGCGGGCGCGTCGGTATCGGCGCGACCATCGCCGATGGCGAGCATCTCAGCGTGCTGCTCGCCGCCGATGCCGCTGCGTATACCCAGCTCTGCCGCGTGCTGTCGACGCGCCACGCAGATGCGCACGGTTGGCGCGCTCACGATGCCACCGGCATCATCGTCCTGGTGCGCGATGCTGCGATCGGCGCAGCGTGGCAAGCCAGCGGGGCCGAGGTGTATTGGCGCGCGGATCTCATCCCTGAAACCCGTCCGGTGCCGTTTCCTATCGTGTGCGCGCCGCTGCTGGACCACCTCGATGCACGCGGTGCTGCTGCCGCGCCGGTGCTCGCCGCTATCCGCACGCGTGGCACCGTGGATCCGCGCCCATGGACGCTTGCCACCGCCGCCGATCTGCTCGCGCTGCCAGCGCGCTATAGCGGCCACGCGGATCAACTCGCTGCCAGCATCGCTCTCCGCCAGCGACTGGGTTGGGCTCCGCAGGGCTGGCAGATGCCGCCGCTGCCACCGGAGCTCGTGGGCCGTGATCCAGACGCCGAATTACGGCGACTCGCCGAAGCCGGACTCGCGGGGCGTTATCCGACCCACGAATTGCCAGCGGCGCGCGCGCGGCTGGCGCACGAATTGGCGGTGATCGCCGGGAAGCATTTCGCGAGCTACATCCTCACCGTGTGGGCGATCTGCCGAGGTCGGCGCACCTGCGGGCGCGGTTCGGGCGCTTCGAGCATCGTGTGCTATCTGCTCGGCATCACCAACGTCGACCCGCTGCGGTTGCGCTTGGTGTTTGAGCGCTTCCTCGCACCAGAACGCACGGATCCCCCCGATCTCGACGTCGATTTTCCGTGGGATGAACGCGACGCCGTCTTCAGCGAGACCATCGCCCGCTTCGGCGCCGCGCACGTGGCAATGGTGGCGACGCATCAGCACCTCAACGCGCAAGCGGCGCGCCGTGAAGCCGCCCGCGCGCATGGCCTCGACGACGCCGCGATCACCGCCATGACGCAGCGCCTGGCTGCTGCCGCTCATCGTGGCAAGGCCATCGCCATCAGCGATCTGCCGCCACCATGGCCGGCGGTGCTCGCCGCCGCCGAGGTCATCGCGGGCGCACCGCGTCACCTCGGTCTGCACTGCGGCGGCGTGGTGATCACCACGCCGCCGGTGCGTGATCTCGCGCCGGTGCACGCCGCCGCCAAGCGCCTCGCCGATGGCAGCGCGGTGCCGGCGCTGGCGTGGGAGAAAGACGGCGCCGAGACCCTCGGCCTGATCAAGATCGACCTCCTCAGCAACCGTAGCTTGGCGGTGGTGCGCGATGCCCTCGCCGCGCTGGCAGCCGATGGCATTACCATCGACGAACAACGCTGGCGGCCCGAAGACGACCCTGCGACGCGACGCCTGGTCGCCAGCGGCGCGACCATGGGCTGCTTCTACATCGAGAGCCCGGCGATGCGCCAGTTGCAGGCCAAAGTCGGCTCCGGCGATTTCGACCGTCTGGTCGTGCACTCGTCGATCATCCGCCCCGCCGCCAACGCTCTGATCGGCACCTATATTGCCCGCCACCACCATTGGCTCGCCTGCGGCGGCCAGCTCACCGCCGACGAAGAACAGGCGTGGTATCCGCATCCCGCCCTGCGCGATCTGGTCAGCGACAGCTACGGCATCTTGTCTTACCAAGAAGACGTCATGCTGATCGCGCAGCGCTTGGCGGGCTTCGCCAGCGCCGAGGCCAACGCCCTGCGCAAAGCCCTCGGCCGCGCCGATACCGCGGTGCGCCTCCAGAACATGGTCGGCCGCTTCATCGCCGGCTGCCGCGCCAATGACGTCAGCGAGGAGATCATCACCCTGGTGTGGACGATGATCTCGTCCTTCGCTGGCTACAGCTTCTGCAAGGCGCACTCGGCGAGCTACGCCGCCGTCAGCTTCCAATGCGCATGGTTGAAAGCGCACCACCCGGCCTATTTTCTCGCCGCAGTGATCGCCAATGAAGGCGGCTTCTACAGTGCTTCTGCCTATGTCGAGGAAGCACGCCGCCTGGGCTTGACCATTCACGCACCATGCGTGCTGCGCTCGCAGTGGGCAACCCGCGCCGCAGGTGCCGGCGCCATCCGCCTCGGTTTTCAGCATGTGCATGGCCTGCCGCACGCCACTGCCGCCGCCATCTTCGCCGAGCGCACGCGCACCCCATTCGCCGGCATCGCTGATCTCGTCCAGCGCTGCCGCTGTCCTGCGGCGGCGATGACCATGCTCCTCGACGCCGGCGCTTTCGATGCGTTGACGCCAACGTGCACGCCCGCGCAGCGTGCCTGGCTGGCGGCCCTGGCTGCGCGCAGCGATCACGATCCGCACGCCGACGCTCAGCTGTGCTTCAACCTCGCGATACCGCGTACTGATCCCGTGCCACCGACACTGCCGACGATGCGCAGCGGTCCGCTGCGCGGCCGCCGCTATCACGCCCTCGGCGGCATCCTGCCCGAGGCTCATCCGCTGACGCTGTGGAAACTCCCCAACCGCCCCGCCACGCGCGCCCGCGACGTGCGTGCCGATCACGTCGGCCGCCGCCTGAGCCTGATCGCGCGCGCCATCACCAGCAAAACGGTGAACGCGGTCACTCACGATAGCGACGGCACCACCCAAGACATCACCGACATGGCCTTCGTCACCTTAGAAGACGAAACCGGCCTGATCGAAACCGTGTGTTTCCCTGCCGTGTATGCCCGCGATGGCCTCGCGTTGAGTTCCGGCGCGCCACTGCGCGTCACCGGCGTCATTCAGGTCGACCATGGCGTGCCGATCATGGCCATTACGGAAGCGGCGGCGGTGTCGGCGTGAGTCAACATTTTCGCCTGCGTCGCTCGTCGGTCGCCACTCGTCCGATGCCATTGCTTACCATTCCACGATTCCTCCGGTTTTCTGAGAATAAGAATTGCAAAGACATAGAGCACCAGAGCCACCAGAGGGAATAAGCAATCGTTTGAGCATGTTTTCTGGGCAAATCCCCTGCTTGCAATGAGTCGGTCACCACCATGCCACGTTGTGTGCGCTCTGGTTCCTCTGGTGCTCTGTGTCCAATTGATGGCGAAATAACTGCTATATAGCCATTTTCTTGGCGCAATGGCATTGGCCGATCGTCCCACGTCGGTCGTCGCATCGCTCCGCATTCCCGGTCGAACGGTTGGAAGGGTGCGGCTCATCAGTAAAACCGCGACCCCATCCGGCATAAGGACACCGACCCAAGGGAATCTCACAGCGATCCGACGTCCGACGCGGGACGATCAGCGACCGACGAGCGACGGCAGCGAGTACAGAGGCCCCAGCGACTTCGCCACTCGCCACTCGCCACTCGCCACTCGCCACTCTCTCCTCACCTCCACCACGACCGACGCGTCGGTTTCTGGCCTGGCTCCCGCGCGCCAATCGCGACCAACA
>CAYQAQ010000360.1:0-2172 GCA_964415495.1 uncultured candidatus Brocadiaceae bacterium
GGGCAAAAAAGACGTTTGGGATGAACAGGATGGCAGCCGAGGCCACCACGAAGGCCAAGATGAAAATGTAACCGAGGGGATTGCCGAGCAGGCTGCTGAGTTGACGGCGCCACACGGCAAACAGACCGGCGGCATTGACGACGCTGCTCATGCCGAGACTCCCTTCGTGAGCTCATGGAACCGGGCTTCGATCGACGTCGCCCCCTTCATCCCGACCGGCGTGCCTTGGAACACGACGCGGCCTTCATTGATCAGTACCACATGATCGCACATCGCTTCCACTTCCTGCAGAATATGGGTCGACAACAGAATGGTGCGATCCCTGCCGAGATCGCGCACCAGATCGCGCACGAGCAGAATCTGATTGGGATCGAGGCCCGAGGTCGGTTCATCGAGAATCAACACCTGCGGGTCGTGCAGAATGGCCTGGGCCAAGCCAACGCGTTGGCGGAAACCTTTTGAGAGCTTGCGGATGGTCTTGTGCCAGACCTCGGCCACGCGGCAGCTCTCGGCGACGCGATCCAGCGCCTGCTTCAGTGCGGCACGCTCCATGCCGCGCACGCGACCGGCGTATTCGAGGTACTCGCCCGGCGTCATGTCGGTGTAGAGCGGACCATTTTCCGGCAGATAGCCGAGCATGCGGCTGGCAGCGATGCGATCACCATCGATGTCGATACCGGCGATGCGCGCGGTGCCACTGCTGGCCGCAAGGTAGCCGGTGAGAATCTTCATGGTCGTCGACTTGCCGGCCCCGTTCGGACCCAGAAAGGCGGTGATCGAGCCTTTCGCCACCGTAAAGCTCACGTCCTGGACGGCCGTAAAGTTTCCGTAGTACTTGCACAGTTGGTCGGCTTCGATCAACGGTTTCTGATTCGTACTCGTGGCAGGACTCGTGGCATCACTCATAGGAACTCCTGTGGTAAACATAGCCGTTCGACACCCCCCAGCAGTGCCGTTGGCCGCTGGGACGATGTGACCCGGCGGACCTTACTGCGCTCCTGGCGGGTGGCGGATCTTGGAGGTCTCCCCAGCCACCGCCACTGCTTCCCGACCCCCCGCCACTTCCCGTTAACAGCCCGTTGCCGCACCCGCGACAAGGCCTAGGGTGCCACGCGCAACCCCCCGTAGGATTTTATGACCATCGACAACCCTGGATTTGACCTCAGCCGCGACTTTCTCGATGGGCTTCTGGTGCAGCAGCCGCAACAGGTCGGCGCCGGTAAAGGTGAGGTCAAGGCCAACGGCAACTTGCATTTCCTGCCGTCCAGCCCCGACGGCACCATGCACACGGCGATCGTGTCGTTTTCACTGCAAGTGGATGGCACCGAGCACCCTTTCGCCCGCGCGGGTTGGCGCTTCCTGTTCACGACCGAGAAATCCTTCGAGCCGGCCAAGAACTCGGATAACGCGTTTTTCCAGAGCCTGATGATGGTCGGCATCGGCAAGATCCTGACCCAGCTCAACAATTTGTGCATGCACGCCAATCTGCCGCTGGTGCCGTTCCAGCCGCAGCAATTGGTGCGCGCCGCCAAGCCGCCCGAGGCTGCCGGCGGCGTCGCGCCCTAAACCAGGCTTGGTCGGCGCTGCGCCGTTACGGCCGAGGCGATGCCTCGACCGCCTGCAGCGCCGTACGCACCAGCATGTTCCAGCTGCCAAACGCGGGCTCGGGCGTGCTCGTCACCGTGCCCCACAAGGCAATGAGACTCGGATCGAAGGCGCTGGCCGCCTCGAGCAAGCCCGCCGCCTGAATCGGCTCGAACAGGCGACCGGTGCGGTATTTTTCCAGACCTGCGGCGGCCCGACGACGATCGAGGTCAACCGTGGTGTGCACCCATTCGGCGTGCGTTTGCTCGCCCGTGGCAAAGGGAATGACGTAATCGACCGACTTTTTGATGGAGCCGCCCTCGGGCGCGACCCAGGCGTACAAGGCGCGGCCCTCCGGGCCCATCAACATCGCCATTTCTAAGGCTGGGCCTAAGGCGCTGCAGTGATAGGTGAGCGTATCTCGGCGCTCGAGATCCAGACTGGTGCCATCCGCGCGTAAGCTGGCACTGACAAAGCGCTCGATGCCCTCGCGACCGAGCGCCACCCATTCCGGTCGCACGCACGCGAGCCCGCAGTACATCGCCAAGCGCACATGCTTGGTGTAGCGATTGGTGAAACGAAGCGAAT
>CAYQAQ010000360.1:2182-3676 GCA_964415495.1 uncultured candidatus Brocadiaceae bacterium
ACCGGTGCGGTATTTTTCCAGACCTGCGGCGGCGCGGCGATGAAGCGAATCATGGACATGCACCGATCCCATCGAGTCAAAATCGCATAAGACGTGTCAACCTTAGGTCATATTGATACGACCCATTGAGTGCCTGTCCCCGGATCTGTCGTCCACGGATCTGTCTGTCCACGGATTTGTCTATTTCCATTGTCATCTGTCAGGAACACTGACGACCTCAGGAGCATTAACATGCAACTTACCATCTCCCAGAAGGAACAGTACCACGTCCGCGGATGGCTTGTGGTCAAAGACATAATTCCCTTGGCCGAGGTGCGCAGCGCAGCCCGCGAACTGGATGGCGTGCACGAGGCGGCCTGGGAACTTGAACAGCGCACCGGCCGTCTGCCCTGGGGTCGGGCGGGGGCCAGTTGGGAGGTCACCATGGGCAAGGATCAGCCGCAGCGCATCGAGCAGCTCATCCACAGCGATGATGTCTCGCCGGCCCTCGCCCGCATCGGCCGTTCTCAGCCGGTCATCGACATCCTTGATCAATTGATGGATCCGGGGCAGGACATCATGCTGTTCCATTCCAAGACCCTGATGCGCGCAGGTGAGGCGGCCAGCCGCTTCCCCTGGCACCAGGACTACGGCTATTGGCATTACACCCATGCCCGGCCGCTGCACATCAACTGCGGGGTCGCCCTCGAAGCGCAGACGCGCGAAAGCGGTTGTCTGCAATACGTCGACGGCTCGCAAACCGCGGGCTTGCTGGAGCACCAGATGTTCGAGCAGAAGACGGTGTCCTCCTTTCCCCTCGGCCTGAGCGAACAGCTTGACGCCTATCAGGGCATCCACGCGGAGTATGAACCGGGCGACGCGATCTTCTTCGGCGCCCTGGTTGTCCATGGCTCGGACGTCAACCGCACCGGACGAGCGGCGCGTTTCAACACCTTCGCCTACGACCTCAGCGGCAACCGCAAGGATGCGCAGGTCACCGATCCGCTGGTGCGCTGGGGCAGGGATCGCGTGCATGCCGTCTGAGTCTGCGCCTTGGCATCCGCTCTGCGCCAGCGCTGATCTGGCGCTGGGCTGCGCCCGCGCCTTCACCGTGGCGGGTGAACGCATCGCAGTGATCCGGCACGCTGGCGGTCTGCACGCGATAGCCGAACGCTGTCCGCATGAACGGGTATCCCTGGTCGCAGGCCGGGTTTGCAACGGTTCCGTCACCTGCCCAGGCCACCAGTGGGCCTTTCGCCTGGCCGACGGCCAGTGCGTCGTCGGTCCGGGATCGCTGCGTGCCCGGACCTATCCCGTAGCCGAGATCGATGGACGGGTCGCTGTACAGGTGGTCGGTTCGACGGCCGATCAGGCCTAGAAACCCCAGGTATGCTGCCTGAATCCGTCTCTGGGCGGGCAAATTGCGGGTTTGAGATGCGAGATCCTGCCTGGTCGCCAAGCCGTTTACTCTGGAGGCCATTAGTGCGCACATCCAGCAGGTAATGACCGGGTGAA
>CAYQAQ010000361.1:0-3657 GCA_964415495.1 uncultured candidatus Brocadiaceae bacterium
CTGGGCACCATTCTGGTGATGGCAGGCATCGCGCCGCTGCTGGGTCTGCTCGGCACGGTGACCGGCATGATCGACATGTTCGCGGTCATCGCCCAGCAGGGCTCGGGGTCGGCCAAGTCGTTGTCAGGGGCGATCTCCGAAGCGCTGGTCTGCACCCAAGCCGGTATGGTCGCGGCGATTCCCCTGCTGCTGCTGCACGCAGCGCTCAACCGTATTGCGGATCGTCGTCTGATGCTGCTCGAAGAAGCCGCCTGCGCCGTGCTGGGCTTTGACAGCGCCACTCCAGATCCGGTCACTCCCGTCGCCAACGACGCGGCCCTGGTGAGGGCCTGATCGTGCCGCAGTTCTGGCAGCAGGTGATGCAGTGGTGGGCTGGTGGCGATATGCTCATGTACGTCATGGCCGGCGTCGCCCTGGTCTTGTACACGCTGGTCGGCGAACGCGCCTGGGCCCTCTTCGGCCCTGACAGTCGGCGCGCGCGTCGACGTGATGAACTCGTGCGCCTGCTTACCGATGGCGCCAATGACGATCAACGCGCCTGGGCGGCGCGCTATGTCGGCCTCGCCGAGCAGGCGGAATTGACCCGGGGTCTGGCCATGATTCGCGCGCTGACCACCAGCCTGCCGTTGCTCGGCCTGCTTGGCACCGTCTCTGGCATGGTCGTGACATTCGGCGGCTTGGCCCAACTCTCCGGACCCGGGTCAGGGGCAGTGGCACGCGAAGCCAGCGCCGGTATCGGCTTGGCGCTGACCGCGACCCAGTACGGCATGGGCTTGGCGATTCCCGGCCTGCTCGCGGAGTGGCTGCTGCGTCGCCGCGTGGATCGCTTGGTCCACCATCGCGAAAGCATCGTGTTGGGTCTGCGCAGCGCGCATGAAGGAATCGTCTGATGCGCCGCCGTCGTACCTTTGCGCATGGCCACCAGGGTCAGGTCGAACTCAATGTCATCCCACTCATCGACGTGGTGTTCTTCCTATTGGTCTTCTACGTCATCTCGACCTCGTTCATTCAGGAATCGGCCGTCACCATCGATCGTCCGCGTTCGAGCCAGGCCGAAACCGTCTCCGGTGCCTTCGTTCCCGTGGCGGTGGTCAAATCGGGCGCTATCCACGTCGGCAACCAGGTTGTCGATCTGCACGCCGTCAGCGACGAAGTCCGCATCGCCTTGGAGCGCAGCGGAACGGAACGCGTACTGTTGATTCCTGATCGTGACGCTCCCACCGGCTTGTTGCTGGCGGTCATGGATGCCTGCGAAGTTGGCGGTGCGACATCGGTTGATGTGGCGGCGAATCGGGAATGACGATGGGACACATCATCGTCCTATGTCCGAGGTCCAGAGGATGAACGCCGCCCACCTCCCGAGTACGCGTCTCCTTCGTCGCCGCACCACGTCGCGCGGCTGGCTGGTGGGTGTGGGCTTGACCATCGCGATCAATCTGGCGTTGGTTGTCGGTCTGGCGCAGGCGAGCCATCTCGCCGCCGATCCCATCGAACCACCGCAGCAGGTCCGTCGCATTCAACGCGCCGAAGCGCCACCGCCACCTCCGGTGGAACCGCCGCCGCGGACGCGCCCGCGTCCGACCCAAGCGCAGGCGTCACTGCCGACCGTCGCGCTGCCAGCTCTGGATCTGCCGACGGCAGCACCTGACGCAGGCCTGGAGCTGCCCACCTTCGCGATGACCGGGGACATCATGTCCTTGCCAGACAGCGTGCCGGCATTCGCCGCGCTGGGCGCTGAAACGGTCCTCGGTGATGGTCTGGAACCTGGCACCGCGCCGGAACTGACGTTCGACGAAGCACCGACGTTGTTGGCGGCCCTCGATCTGCGCCGCTTCTATCCGCGTCAGGCCTTGGTGCGGCGCATCGAAGGCGAGACCGTGCTGCGGCTGGAATTGGATGCGAGTGGCAGCGTGCGCCTGAGCACCGTCGTCTCCAGCGTACCCGCGGGGGTCTTCGACGACGCCGCCGAACGCCTCGCACGCCAACTGCGTTTTGCACCGGCTAAGCGGGCTGGTCAGGCCGTCCCGGCCATTTTCACTCAGACCATCCACTGGACTATCGAGCGTTGATCATGGTGCGTTTTCTTTCCCTTATCATGACTGGCCTGATCGCGCTTGGCGCTTCCGAGGCGACGCCGGTACCCAAAGCGGTGGCCGACACCTTGGTCGCTGCGCAAAACGCGGCGACGGCCGAAGCCGCGCTCGCAGCCCTGGATGCCTATCGTGGTGAAGGCCACGCCCTGCTGGATCTGGTGCGTGGACAGACGCTGCTGCGCATGGGCGCCGATGATCCCGCCCGCCGTGACGCCGCAGAAAAGTCCTTTACGGCGGCACTTGGGCGCAATGCCAAGCTGCGGCAGGCGCACCTCGGCTTGGCGCAGATCGCGAGCCTGCGTGGTGACTGGCCAGCAGCCGTGAGCGCCTGTGCCGCTGCCATCGACCTAGCCACCAGCACCGTCGATGAATTGCAATTCTATGCCAACGCCGCGTGGCAGGCACGCGACTGGCGCTTGGCCAGCGTGCTCATTGCGCACGGAATCTCCCGATTCCCCACTCATGACGGCTTTCGCCGACTGGAACTGGCTGCCCTGGTGCATGGCGGGCGCGCCAGCGAAGCGCGACAAGCGGTGCTCGCGCTGCTGGATCGCCATCCCGATGATGCGGATTTATGGCGCCATCTCGCGTGGACTGCGCAGTCGCTCGGCGACGACGACCAAGCCCTTGCCGCGTTGGAATTGGCCGTGCTGACCGCACCTGATGATGCCGCACTCCGGCAACGCCTGGGCGCGGTGCAGTTCAGTCGTGATCTCCCTGCTGCTGCCGTCGCGACTTTACGTCCGTTGCTCACGGACCCCGCTGCTGCCGATCCCGCATTGATGGTGCTCGCCGTGCGCGCGGCTGCCGCGAGCGGCGATCGCGACCAGGCCCGCGCATGGCTTACCGCCGTGCCGGAGGCCCAACGCACGCGCGATCAACGCCTCTTGGCGGCGCGCCTCGCGGTACAGGATGGCGACCACGCCGCCGCCCTTATCGCGGTCACCGATTTGGTGGAACTGGGCGAGAGCGAGCCGCACATCCTCGCCTGGGCTGGTCAGGTGAGTGAACAGGCCCACGACGATGCGCGCGCCGAGGCCTTCTACAGCCAAGCCGCAGCGACCGATCACCCCACCGCTGCCGCCGCGAATCTGCGCCTGGTCGCCCTCTATCTGCGTCAGGAGCGCCTCGACGATGCCAGCTCACTCCTGGCCCTGTATCTTGCCAAATATCCCGATGATGCCCAAGCACGGGCGCTCCAGCAGCGGGTTGCCAACCGCTCGCCCTGAATAGACTCGTTGGGCTGTGGTTGGCGAAAGACATTCCCTATGCCGGTAACTTTCGTCACCCATCGGGACCAAGGCTATGTCGAAGCCTGGTACGTCGGCACGGTCAGCGATGACGAACTGGTGACGGCATGGGAGGCCTATTTTCGCAGTCCGGAATGGACGCCAGGCCTGCATGAGTTGGTCGATGCCGCGCAAATAGACTCGAGCTTGATCACCTCCACCGGCTTACGCCGGTTGGCGACACTGAGTGCACGCACCTATCGTCAGCACGGGGTCGCCTTGGTGATCATCCCCCGATATTGCGCACGGGTGGTTAAGCGGACTTGGCCCGCTGG
>CAYQAQ010000362.1:0-3655 GCA_964415495.1 uncultured candidatus Brocadiaceae bacterium
CAGAGCCCCCTGGTAGTGCCGCTGCGACCCCGAAATCCGAAACCCGAAACTCAGCCACGCGCCGCGGCGATGACTTGTTCCCGGTCCTCGGCCAACAGCAGCCGCAACGCCGCCTTCTGCGCGTGCAAGCGGTTCTCAGCCTGATCGAAGACCAAACTCCACGGGCCTTCCATGGCGGCGTCGCTGATTTCTTCGCCGCGATGGGCAGGCAGGCAGTGCAGGACTTTGACCCGCGGTGAGGCCTGCTTGATCAGGCTTTCGTCGATGGAGAAACCGGCGAAGTCGCTGAGACGCTGGGCTCGTTCGGCTTCCTGGCCCATGCTGGTCCAGACGTCGGTGTAGAGCACGTCGGCGCCGCGCACGGCGACAGCGATGTCGGCAGTCTGGGTGATGCCAGCGCCCCAATCGGCGGCGAAATCAGCCTGATCCTCCGCCGTGAATTGGTAGGCCTTCGGCGCCGCCAGAACGAAGCGCGAACCCACATGCACGCAGGCGCGGGCGAGGCTGCGGGCCACGTTGTTGCCGTCACCGACGAAGACCACCTTGAGCCCGGTGGTGTCACCGAAGTGCTCACGCAAGGTCAGCACGTCCGCCAAAGCCTGACAGGGATGACAGGTGTCGGAGAGCCCATTGATCACCGGCACCGTGGCGTGCGCAGCCAGGTCGATCACGTTCTGATGCGAGAAGGTGCGCACCATGATGCCTTGCACCATGCGTGAGAGCACGCGGGCCACATCCTTGACCGGCTCGCGGGTGTTGAGACCGACCTCTTCGCCGCGGATATAGGTGGCGTGGCCGCCGAGTTCGACCATGGCCATCTCAAAGCTCAGACGCGTGCGCAGGCTGGGCTTCTCGAAGATCATCGCCAAGGTGCGCCCTTTGAGGGCCGTCTCGGGAATCCCACGTTTGTGCCGCGTCTTCAGATAGACGGCCACGCGCAAGAGGTCGTCGACATCCTGAGCAGAGAGTTCCGCGAGCGAAATGATATGACGGTACATGGACAACCCTATCGCGACAGGTGTAGTTCGGTGCCGATGCCTTCGGCGGTGAAGATCTCGAGCAGTAAGGCATGCGGCATCGCCGCATCGACGATGTGAATCTTGCGCACGCCGGCTTCCAGCGCAGCAATGCAGCTTTCGACCTTGGGAATCATGCCGCCCTGGATCACGCCCTTGGCGACCAACTCGCGAACTTCACCGGCGGTCAAACTGCTCAGGCGTGTCGACGGATCTTTGGGATCGGTGAGCACACCGGGGACTGAAGAACAGAACACCAGCTTTTCGGCGTTGACCGCGGTGGCGACCGCGAGCGCGATGTCGTCAGCGTTGGTGTTGAGCAGCCGCCCATCCGGATCGACGGTGATCGGTGGAATGACCGGGATCAACCCGCGCGTCGCGTAGCGCATCATGCGCTCACGATCGACACCGGTCGGCTGCCCGACCAAACCCAAGGCCGGATCGAGAATACCACCGCGCACGGTCGTCTGCCGGGGCGGCATCATGCCGATGGCGGCACCGCCGAGGTGGAAGATCCGATTGACGAGATGGCTATTCAGCTTCTCAATTTCGCGCACCACGATGTCGATCGTGGCCTGATCCGTCATGCGCCGGCCCTGTTGGAAGCGCGGCTGCAAACCAGCGGCCTCCATCGCGCGCGAAATCGACTTGCCGCCGCCATGCACCAGGATCGGACTGACGCCGACTTGTTCGAGCCACACCAAATCCGTGAGCAAGCGATCCAGCACCGCCGCATCTTCAATCGGCTCACCGCCGAGCTTGACCACCATGACTTGCTCATGGAAGCGCTTGAGGAAGGGCAGGGCTTCGATCAGGACCTGGGCTTTACGCGTCGCTTCATCTACCACGGCGAACAGACTCCCTGGGGGCTCGCAAGGGGGCGGGATGGTAGCGGCATTGGTCCGGTCCGGAAGTCCAATCGCCATTGCCCCGGTCCGGAAGTCTACTGGGCCAGACGAACGGGAAAAACGGGGCAGGCCTCGGCGAGAGAAGGAGTTCCCTCAGGGCAACGAGCCTTCCACCTACGAGACTTCCGAACCTCCGGACCGAAGCAATGACATGCATGCCCCATCTGCACGAAAAACATGGCTTTTCTTGCCCGTGCTTGGCTAGAATCTCGCCCATGTCCATCGATCAGCTTCCTCCGCCCGCGCCGACGCCAAAGCCGGCCCAGTCCATCGACCGGGTGGTCATCCGTTTCGCGGGCGACTCCGGCGACGGCGTGCAGACCATCGGCGACCAGCTCAGTCTGAGTTCAGCGGTGGCGGGCAACGACATCGCCACCCTGCCCGACTTCCCGGCCGAGATCCGCGCGCCAGCCGGATCGCTCTATGGCGTGTCGGGCTTCCAGCTGCAGTTCAGCAACGACCTGACCCTGACCGCGGGCGATGCCCCGGACGTGCTTGTCGCGTTCAATCCGGCGGCGCTCAAGCGCCATATTATCGATCTGCCCAAAGGTCGGCCGGTGATTGTCGACCCGGATAACTTTGCCGACCGCAATCTCGAGCTGGCTGCTTACACCAGCAATCCGCTCGAAGATGGCACCCTCGCTGCGTGGCAGGTGCACAAGGTGCCGATGACCAAGCTCACGGTCGAGGCGCTCAAGCCGCTCGGCGTGACCGGCAAGAATGCCAAGCGCTGCTCGAACTTCTTCGCCCTCGGCATGACCTTCTGGCTCTACAGCCGGCCGATCGAGCCGACCATTCACCACATTCAGCAGAAGTTCGGCAAGAAGCCCGAGATCCGCGACGCTAACATCGCGGCGCTCAAAGCTGGCTTCCACTACGGCGAAACCGCCGAGGCCTTCCAAGCGCGCTACGAAGTCCCGCCCGCCACGCTGCCCGCTGGCACCTATCGCTCGATCAACGGCAACCAGGCTCTGGCTTTGGGGCTGGCGACGGCGGCGGAAAAAGCCGGCATCACGCTGTTGTTCTCCGGCTATCCGATCACGCCCGCGTCCGACCTGCTGCACAGCCTGTCGACCTTGCGCACCATGGGCATCCGCACGGTGCAGGCCGAAGATGAGATCGCCGCCATCGGCATCGCGCTTGGTGCGTCGTATGCGGGTGCGCTCGGCGTCACCGCGTCGTCCGGCCCGGGTATCGCGCTCAAGGGCGAGTTCCTTGGCCTGGCGGTGTCGGTCGAGCTGCCGTTGATCGTGGTCAACGTTCAGCGTGGCGGCCCGTCGACCGGCTTGCCGACCAAGATGGAGCAGGCCGATCTGCTGCAGGCGCTGTTTGGCCGCCATGGCGAATCACCGCTGCCGGTGATCGCCGCGCGTTCGCCCAAGGACGCCTTCGACACCGCGATCGAAGCGGCACGCATCGCCATCCGTTATCGCACCCCGGTGATTCTGCTCTGCGATGGCAACATCGCCTTCGGCAGCGAACCGTGGCGCATTCCGGATCCCGCCGGCATCCCGGCCATCGAGCCCGGCTTCCGCACCAAGCCCGCCGACTTCCAGCCCTTCCAGCGCGATGGCGACACCTTGGCGCGGCCGTGGGTAAAACCCGGCACGCCCGGTCTGGAGCATCGCGTCGGCGGCTTAGAGAAAGCCGACAAGACCGGCCACATCAGCTACGATCCCGACAACCATGAGCTGATGACCAAGCTGCGCGCGGAGCGCATTGAACGCATCG
>CAYQAQ010000363.1:0-1710 GCA_964415495.1 uncultured candidatus Brocadiaceae bacterium
CTCCAGCGGGCCAAGTCCGCTTAACCACCCGTGCGCAATATCGGGGGATGATCAGATATGGGCAGGGAATCCACCACCCCGGGGAGTGAGGTTGCACCCGGTCGAGATCACGGAGGGCAGCCAGGGGCCGGTCGCAACGCCAGTGCGGGCCATGCGTGGTCTGATTAGAGCAGCGACAATTCGCTGGCGAGGAAGCTGCGTTCGCAGTAGTGGCAACGCACGGTCAGCGGTCGCGTCGCGACGACGTCGAAGCGGGTTGTCGAGCGTTCGTGTACCGTGACGCAATTGGGATTGGCGCAGCGGGCGATGTTGACGAAGCGGTCGGGGATCGCGACCGGACCTTTGGCGATGACCGCGTAATCGCGGATGATCGATACGGTGGCCTGCGGAGCGACCAGCGCCAAGGCCGAGAGGTCACGTTGGTCGAGTTCGCGTTTCGCGAATTTTACCAGACCTTTGCGGCCGTGATGGGCCGAGCGCAGATTGACGCCGATGAAGACTTCGTCGTCGGATTCAGCGAGAATATCCACCACTTTGAGCGTGATGTCGGCCGGCAGGTGGTCGATCACGGTGCCGTTGCTGATGGCCTCGACCTGACGGATCTTATGCTGACCGGAATCAGTGCCCGAGCTCATGGTATGGTCGCTCCCAGGATCAGCGCGAGCAGCGCTTGACGGACGACGATGCCATTGCCGGCCTGGGCGAAATAGTGGGCGTGCGGCGTCGCATCGACGTCGGTGGCGATCTCGTTGACGCGCGGCAGGGGATGCAGGATGCGCAGATGGGGGCGTGCGTCGCGCAACATACGTGCGGTGATGCGGTAGGTCGCCTTGATGTGGTCGAATTCGAGCGGATCTGGGAAGCGCTCTTCTTGCAGGCGCGTCATGTACAGCACGTCGCAGCGTGAGACCACCTCGTGCAGATGTTCAACCGGGGTCACTCGCACGCCGGCCTTTTCCGCCTGCTTGACGTAGGACTCGGGCATTTCCAGGCCCGGAGGTGCCACCGTGAGCAGCTCGACCGGAAAGTGTAGCAGCGCGGTCAGCAAACTATGCACGGTGCGACCATAGCGCAGATCGCCAGCGAAGGCGACGGTCAACGGCTTGCTGCCATCAATCAGCTGCGGAAACAAGCGCGCGATGGTGTAGAGATCGAGAAAAGTCTGGGTCGGGTGCTGATTCGCACCGTCGCCGCCATTGATGACCGGGACGCGGCTGACTTCGGCAGCCAAGCGTGCGGCGCCATCACGTGGATGGCGGATGACCACCACATCGGCGTATTGCTCGACCATGCGGATGGTGTCGGTCAGCGATTCGCCCTTTTTCGCACTGGTCGAGCCCGCATCGGAAAAACCGATGACCTTGCCGCCCAGCTTGTTGATGGCGGCTTCGAAGCTGAGGCGCGTGCGCGTGCTGGGTTCGAAGAAAAGCGTCGCCATGAGCTTTCCAGCGAGCAGATCGGCGCGCGGTTCGCGCTCCATCCGTTCGGCGGTGCGCAAAATGGCGAGAATATCGGCGCGGTCGAAATCGCTGATGGAGATGACGTTGCGACCAGCGAACACGAGTAGAGATGATAGCGCGGTCTCGCGTGAGGGAAGGCTCAGCTGCGGCACCGCCGGGACAGGGTCGCGCCCCACGGCATCAATCGCCGCGCAGCCAGAAGATCAAATAGCCGACGGCGGTGGCGATGGCGACCGAGAGGAAGATCCAC
>CAYQAQ010000363.1:1720-3653 GCA_964415495.1 uncultured candidatus Brocadiaceae bacterium
GCTATCTTCGGCAAACGCCGCGCTGCGGGTCAGGTCGGGCTCAACCACCGGGCCAGGTTTGGGCAGACCCTTCTTTTTGCGATTGAGCTGATCGGCGTGGGCTTGGACCAGGGCTTCGGTGCCGGGACCGCTGGTGTGGGCCTCGGCTTCTCCGTTGGCGGGGCGATGCGCCCGATGGGCACTGGCCTGCGCCCCCTCCTCGCGCTGATAGCGGTCGGATGAGCCCTTGTCTTTGCGTTCAGCATTTTTGCGTTGGATGCGCTCGCTGACGTCGATGTCGTCCGGGCGGTTAAGGTCGGGCAGAGCTACCGGCTGGTTGTTCGCCACACCCTGCGGCGGAGCGGCCTTGCCGGTGGGTTTCTTTTGCTGAATCACCAAGGGTTTGCGCAAGAGCTTGATCGCGCCGCCTGCGCGCTCGTCCGCGACTTCCATGGCGCTGTCGAGGGCACGGAGCAGCGCTTCGAAGGTCATGAAGCGATCGTCGGCCTTTTTCGACATCGAGATCGTCACCAAGCGTCGGGTCTCTGTCGACAGGCTCGGCACCAGCTTTCCGGGATCCGGCACCGGATCGGTGAGGTGCGCGCTCATAATCGCACCAGGGCTGGTGCCCTTGAACGGCGGCGATCCGGTCAACAGGTGGAAAATGGTGGCTCCAAGACCGTAGATATCGCTGCGGCAATCGAGCTTTTCGCCGCGTACCTGTTCCGGCGACATGTACAGCGGCGTGCCGATGGTCATGCCGGTTTGGGTCAGGTGCTCCTCGTCATTGGCGCTCTTGACCAGACCGAAGTCGATCAGCTTGGCCTCATCGTCGATGGGAAACAGGTCGGTCGCGCCAGGCTGGCGTTGAACCAGGATGTTTTCGGGCTTGACGTCGCGATGCACCAACCCGGCGGTGGTGTACACGTAATGCAGACAATCAGCGACTTGGCGCATCAGCCGTAAAACGTAATCTTCCGGTAGCGCGCGATATTCTTTGAGCAGTGCGGCCAGACTGGGACCATTGATGTGGTCCATCGCGAGATAGTGCGTCGAGCCCGCCGAACCGCTCGCGATGATGTTGGCCAAGTGCGGATGATGGAGGCCGATCAGCGCCTGGGTTTCACGATGGAAGCGACCGAGGAATTCGCTGTCACCAGCGAGGCGCGCGCTGATCACCTTGAGCGCGACTTCGTGGTCACTGGCGTGATGCTTGGTCAGATAGACCGTGCCCATGCCGCCGGCACCGAGCTTCTTGAGGATGGTGAAGTCGGTGAGCTGCGCCTGCAAATGCAGCAGCAGATCACATTGCGCCAGCGATTCCGGCGGCGCAATGTGTTGATCGACCAGCGCCTTCATGAGCTGGCGTCCGTCCTTCATCAACGGCCGCAAACGGTCGATGTGCGCCGGTCCGGCCCAGCCATTGGCCAGGACCATGGCCTCAACGGTGGCCAGTGGGATCGTCGTCGGAAGAGGTGCCGGATGCGGTTCAGGCATATGTTCCTCTTGGAATACGCGATCCGTGGGAGGTGGAAAGACCTTCTTGCCCCAGGGTAGCCCGCACGACCTGCGGCAGAGTCAGAGTGTTGTCGGCGTATAGCGCTCTTGCGGGATGCCGGTTTTTGGTCTACCTTTTGCTAAGCCCAGCCAGCGGCTTATCAACCATGGCCATGCAACTCCGGCAAAATCTCAATCTGCGACTGGAACAGCGGCTCAAATTGACGCCGCAGATGATTCAGTCGATCGAGATCCTCTTGCTGCCCCAGATGGCGCTGGAAGAGCGGATCATGCAGGAGGTCGAAAGCAACCCGACCTTAGAGATCGTCGACGAGGCCCCCAGCGAGACCATCGAGGTTGCCGAGCGCGAATACGCCCAGGACGACGAGCGCTGGCAATTGGCCGAGCGCAAGCCGCGCCTGACCAATGATGACGGTCCGGACAAAATGGCAGCCCT
>CAYQAQ010000364.1:0-3635 GCA_964415495.1 uncultured candidatus Brocadiaceae bacterium
CAAGAACGCCAACTCCGCCGCGCTGAATCCCGCCGCCGTGCGCCCGGCATGATCCAACGCAAACGGTCCGGGAATCTGGGCCGCGAAATGGCGCTGAGCGACGTGCTGGAAATGGGTTTCGGGATCGCAGCTGTGCTGCGCGCACCAATGGCGATGCCAGCGCGTACCAATGCCGACATGGCCGATTTCATCGTGATAAATGCGCGTAATCACGGCGTGCGCTTCAGCGTCGAGCGCCGCTAAACGCGGTAGCAGATCGGCGGATACATCCAGGCCACGCGCTTCCAAGAAGCGCGGAATGACGACCAACAATTCACCGAGATCCGCACACGCACGCGCCGCGTCCCACAGGCGATGGTGCACGCCTTCGCAACCGGGCGGCCAGCCGCGCGCGGTCAACAGATCGCCGACAAGGGTCGCGTGCGCGGCTTCTTCGCGGGCGACCGCGCATTGATCGACATGAAAGGCGCGCGGCATGCCACTGCCGGCCAACGCCGCGGCGCAGGCGAGGTCGATCGCGCTCAATTCGATGTGATGAATGGCGAGCAGAAAACGCTGCCGACTCGGACCATGCGCCAAAGTGCGCCGACGCTTCGGCGGTGCGCTGGTTTCCTGATAATGCGCCGGACGGCCGGGGCGGTGCGGCAGTGCGGACACCGTCCAGCACGCGCCATCATCGGGTACCAGGATGGTGGCTAAGGCCGCATCTTTGGCCGCGGCATCCGGCGCAGCGATGACCGCGAGCAACGCGTCGGCGTACGCCGCGCCGTCAGTCGCGCCAAGAGTCGCCATGCTCAGAAGCGTTCCAAAAACACCGACACTTCGCACACCGGCATCGGACTGCCATCGGCCAAGCGCCGCTGCCACAGCTGCACGCGCCAATACGGCCGCACGATGGAGCCCTGCGTGCGGGCGCGCTCGACCAGGCGCGTGTGGGTGGTGGCGAGTTCGCGGATCGGTCCCGCATGCGCGATCCAACAGGCGCGCAGGTCGTGGTAATCCTCGATCCGGATGTGGCCGACCGGCTGGGGTAACCCGGTGATCGCAACGCCGACTTGGCCCTCCCACGTGGCCGGGTCGCCGTGCGGCGGCAGGGTGAAGAGGATCGTCGCCGGGCCGTAGTCGGAAACCCCGGGCTGGCCCACGAGCTGTTCGCGCACGCGGCGCGCCTGCTGTTCGGCCGCGACGGGGTAGCCCAGGCAGGGTTCGCCGGCAAATCGGAGATTGCCCTCACTGCGGATCGCCGGTTCGCTCATGCGCGGCACGATGGTCGCGAGCGCGGCCCAGGCAATGCCGGATGCGATCCGGCTGAGACGACAGACATCCAGCACCGGGCTTGCACCGCGGGTTCTTACGCTTCCAATCCCACGCTTAACACCCCGCCAATTCCGGCGGATTTTTCAGACACAGACGCAAGGGGATTTCACAGTGGCTACTGGAGTGGTCGTCCGATTCGACGCCAAACGCGGGTACGGTTTCATCAATCCTGACGACGGCGGTGCCGACGTCTTCGTGCACCAGAACAACATCGTCATGGAGGGGTTCCGCTACCTCCGCGTCAATGAACATGTCTCGTACGAACTGGAAGTCGGCGAAAAGGGCATGAAGGCCGTCGCCGTCAACCTGCTCGACGAGCGCGAGCCCGAAGAAGATCGCGGCAATCGCCGCAACAACGATTACGAGGACGACGGCTACGACCGTCGCCCTGCGCGTGCTGCGGGCGGCTATCAGAATGGCGATGGCGGCGGTGATAATCGCGCCCTCGACCAGATGCGCCGCAAGCAAGAGCGCCTGATCAGCCTGCTGGTTGAAAAAGGTGTGCTGCAGCCGGGCGAAATCGACGCGCTCAGCGGCGACTTGGCTTAAGCGAGTATGACGGCGCGTCAGCGCCGTATGCGAACCCCGGGATCGCCACTCTCCTGAGTGGCAAGCAATGCACGCCACTCAGGAGCGTGGCGATCCCGGGAAAGCCGTCCGCCGGACCGCGTCTCTGACGCGTGCGCGTCCAGCGAGCCCTCCTCCACCCCTTCCCATCGCGGTCGGGAGCTGGACGCTGGGTGTCATGAGCAGCTCTGAACTCACACAGGTCGTCATTCTTGGCGCCTCTGGCGATCTCACGTCCCGCAAACTGGTACCCGCGATGGCCGCCGCGCAGCGCAGCGGCCTCAAGGGTCGTCTGCAATTGGTCGGCGTCGCGCGCCGCCCCTGGGACGACGCGTTCTTCCGCGAGCACATCAGCGCCCACAAACCCGCTGATGCGGTCGGGTGGGACGCGTTTATGCAGCAGTCCCACTACGTGCAGACCCACCTCGACACGGTCGAGGATTATCAGCGCCTTGCTGAGCGACTCGATCAGCTCGCGGCGGGGCCGTGCAATCGCGTGTTTTATCTCGCGGTGAAACCCGAACTCTTTCTCACCTCCGTCACGCATTTGCACGCCACGGGTTTGCTCGATCAGTCGAGCGGCCGCTTCCGCCGCGTCGTGGTCGAAAAGCCCTTCGGCACCGACCTGCCCTCGGCCAAGGCGCTGAACACGGAATTGCTCAAGCTGCTCGGCGAAGATCAGCTCTACCGCATCGATCACTATCTCGGCAAAGAGACGGTGCAGAACATTCTCGTCTTCCGTTTCCGCAACGCGATGTTCGAAGCGCTGTGGAATCACAAGTACGTCGAACTGGTGCAGATCACCGTGGCTGAAACTGTCGGCATGGAGGGCGGTCGCGGCGGCTACTACGACACCGCCGGCGCCATCCGCGACATGCTCGGCAACCACGTGCTGCAATTGCTGGCCCTGGTCGCGATGGAACCGCCCTCGCGCATGACGCAGAAGGCGATTCGCGACGAGAAAGTGAAAGTCCTGCAAGACCTGCGTCTGCCCACCGACATGCCTGATCCCGAGGCCCACATCGTGCGCGGCCAATACGCCGGCTATCGCCAGGAATCCGGCGTCGCTCCCGAATCCAAGACCGAAACGTACATTTCAACGCGCGCCTTCATCGACAATTGGCGTTGGGGCGGCGTGCCATTCTTGCTGCGCACCGGCAAACATCTCCCTGCGCGCTTCACCTCGATCAGCATTCAATTCCGCATGCCGCCGCACACGCTCTTTGGCAGTTACAATGAATGCCACCTGCGCCCGAACACGCTGACCATTCGCATTCAGCCCAACGAAGGCATCGACCTCGGCTTCGAAGTCAAAGAACCCGGCGCCGGCATCGTCATCAAGCCTGCGAAACTGGCGATGGGCTACGCCGACTACTTCAACAAAGAGATTCCCGAAGCCTATCAGCGCTTGCTGCAGGACGTGATCCAAGGCGACCAATCGCTGTTCCTGCGCAGCGACGAAGTCGAGGAATCCTGGCGCTGGGCCGACAGTTTAATCTCTGCCATGCAGGCAACACCCGTGCACACCTACGACAAGAAATCGTGGGGCCCAACCGCCGCTGATGCGTTGTTCGGTGAATGCGAAGGCCGCTGGGCGCGGGGATAACGCAACTGCAATTCGAAGATCGCCAACCAACGTTGAGTCAGTAAAGTGTAATGGTCTACCCGCTAACCATTCTTCTGTGGAACATTGTATGTTGTTGATCATCTCCCGATATTGCGCACGGGTGGTTAAGCGGACTTGGCCCGCT
>CAYQAQ010000365.1:0-3610 GCA_964415495.1 uncultured candidatus Brocadiaceae bacterium
CCAAGGCCAACGGCATCGAGATCACCGAACTGTCGACCCACCTCCAGGGTCAGCTGGTCGCCGTGCATCCCGCCTACGACGAGCAATTCGACGGCTTCGCGCCCAAGGCCGTCCAGGGCAATCCGAAGGCGCGCACCGAGTGGGCCGTGCAGCAGGTGAAGTACTGCCTGAAGGCCAGCCAGAACCTTGGCCTCAAGGCGATGCCCTCGTTCACCGGTGCGCTGTTATGGCATACCATGTATCCGTGGCCGCAGCGCCCCGCCGGTCTGGTCGAAGAAGGCTTTGCCGAATTGGCCCGGCGCTGGCTGCCCATCCTCGACTACGCCAACGAGTGCGGCGTCGACATCGCCTGGGAAGTCCACCCCGGCGAAGATGTGCATGACGGCGCGACCTGGGAGCTCTTTCTTAAGCACCTCAAGAACCACAAGCGCGCCAACATCCTGTACGATCCCTCGCACCTGGTGCTCCAGGGCATGGATTACCTGTCGTACATCGATCTCTACCACGAGCGCATCAAGTGCTTCCACGTCAAGGACGCCGAGTTCCGCCCCGATGGTCGCGTCGGTGCGTACGGCGGCTACCAGGGCTGGACTGATCGCGCCGGTCGCTTCCGGTCGCTCGGCGACGGTCAGACTGACTTCGCCGCGATCTTCAGCAAGCTGACCCAGTACGGTTTCCAGAGCTGGGCCGTGCTCGAATGGGAATGCTGCCTGAAGTCGCCCGAACAGGGTGCGCGCGAAGGCGCCCCCTTCATCGCCCGTCACATCATCGAACCCGCCAAGAAGGCCTTCGACGATTTCGCTGGTGGTGACGTCGACAAAGACCAGCTGCACCGCATTCTCGGCATTGGCGGCAAAAAAGCCAAAGGCTGAGGGTCCGAGACGGTTGTCTGGAATTGCGCACAGCGCCTGCCCCACGGTAGGCGCTGTGTGCGTTTATGCGGTTTTTGGCGGGTGTGCCGCCGTTGCCCCGCGCACCAGCGGACAGGTGATCAACAATCGCCGGCCACCACTCCGCCCTTGCCAACGATCGGTCAAACTGGCCAGCAGTTCCTGCCCGAGCCGCAGGGCGGGAATGGTGCAGGTCGTGGCGCGCCGACCATCCGCGAGCAATCCGGTCTGATGAAACCCAACCACCGATACATCGGCAGGCACTGACAGTCCGCGCTCTTGCAAGAACTGAACCACCCCGGTGACGCTGTCATGGCCGCCGATCAACCACCCGGTGACGCCGGAACGGACGAGACGGATGAGGTGATCGAGATGGGCTACCTGGGGTCCCGCGTAATCATGACGCAGTATGACCTCCGGCTGCCCATCACCATGGAGGCGAGACAACGCCGAGCGATAACCGCTGACGCGATCGCGCGTCGGCGCGTCGAAGGTATCGCCGCATAACAGCCCGATGCGTTGGTGGCCGAGATCAGCGAGATGCTCGACCAATGTTTCGGCGCTGCGTTGGTGATCGGCCTGCACGGCGTCGACCACCAGTAGCGGCAGATCATGGCCCAGACTGACCAGAGGCACGCGTTGACTGAGCCTAGCCGCCACCGCGATGGCACAGCCGCCGATGATCACCGCTCCGGCGAGGCGCTTGTCGTGCAAGACCACCTGCACGGCAGGGTCGGTGGTCACGCAGGAAGCGTCGGTGTGAAGATGATGATGCACTGCGAGCGCTACGTTGGCTTTTCGCGCTGCCCGCCGCAGTCCGTCCAGGGCTCCCTGGTGATGGCGACTGAGGGCTCCGCGTTGGTCACGGATGAGGACGAGGACCAAGCGTGCGCCGCTCCCGCTGCTGGGATTGCGCAACTGAGGGAAACCCTGCGTGGCAGCGAGCGAAAGGACGCGCTCAATGGTGGCGGCGCTCAATCGTGGATCATGGTGGAGTGCACGGCTGACCGTAGCGGCGGATAGACCGAGGTCCCGAGCAAGTTCACGGACCCTGGCCATGCCTCATGTTGCATGAACTGTTGCACACATGCAAGGCAGCTCAGCGGCCACGCAGACGGTTCCTCGTGGCGATAAATGCGCCAGGAAATGGTGAAATTGGCCCAATGATACTCTTGGCCGCCCCCGGCACTGCGGACCAGGGGGTCTGGAGTTCGCCACAGCCTGCGTTCGCGCTACGATGCCCGCATGCCCACCCCCCACGCCCCTCGCCGTCGCCGCAACGTCATCTGGATCATCGCCGATCAACTCCGCGCCCAGGCGCTCGGCAGTCAGGGCGATCCTAACGCCTGTACGCCGGTGCTCGACCGGATGGCGCATGAAGGCGCGACCTTGCGCGCCGTCAGCGGTTTTCCGCTGTGCTGTCCGTTCCGCGGCGCGCTGCTGACCGGCCGCTATCCACACCACCATGTGCGCGGGCATCAGGTCCGGCTGGATCCTCAGCAGCCGACCGTGGCGCATGCGTTGCGCGACGCGGGCTACCACACGGCGTGGATTGGCAAATGGCACCTCGACGGCTATCAGGAATCGGCCGGGCGCGCCGTCCATCATCTGGTGCCACGCGATGCGCGCGGCGGCTTCGATCAGTGGCTGGGCTATGAAAACAACAACAGCCAATGGGATTGCTGGGTGCACGGCCACGATGCGCAGGGTCGCGAAGTCGCTCATCAGCGCGTGCCTGGGTATGAGACGGACGGGCTCACCGATCAGCTCATCACCCATTTGCGCGAGCGCTCCGAAAATCCCGCTACGCCCTTCTTTGCCGCCTTATCCGTGCAACCGCCGCATGACCCGTATGTCGCGCCGGCAGAGTGGATGCAGCGCTGGAACAGCGGCTCGATGCAGATGCGCGCCAATGTCCCGCCGGTCGACTGGGTGCAGCGGCAAGCGCGTCAGGAATATGCCGGCTATCACGCCATGCTCGCCAACCTCGATCACAATCTCGGGCGGATCCTGGCCGCGCTGGATGCCAACGGCCAAGCCTTCGATACCGACATCCTGTTCTTCAGTGATCATGGCGACCTGCTCGGCTCGCATGGGCAATTCCGCAAGATGTC
This sequence comes from uncultured candidatus Brocadiaceae bacterium, assembly GCA_964415495.1. Taxonomy (GTDB): domain Bacteria; phylum Planctomycetota; class UBA11346; order UBA11346; family UBA11346; genus CAYQAQ01. The sequence continues at coordinate 3,005 of CAYQAQ010000365.1, forward strand.
GCCCTTGGAAGAAGCGATCCGTATTCCGTTCATCTACCATACTCGTGACCTCTATGGCCAGCAACGTCGCGGTCAGCACGCGCGATGTCTGAATCATGTCGACATCGCGCCGACGACGCTTGGGTTGTGTGGTCTACCAGTGCCGTCCAGCATGCAGGGCGTCGACCATGCGGGGTTGCTCAATCACCGTCATCCGCGCCGGGAGTTGCCGACCAGCGCTTATCTGCAATCCGTGGTGCCGACCAGGCATGGTAACAGCATCGACCGTCCCTGGCGGGGGGTCGTGACCGACGATGGTTGGAAGTATGTCTGTCTGGAGGGCCAGCCGTGGCTGCTGCACGACCTCACCACCGACCCGTATGAGTGGGTGAACCTCGCGCATAATACCGCCCATGCCCATCACCGTCAGCGCTTACAGACACTCCTGGCCACCTGGGTCCAGACCACGGGAGACACCTTCGCCCTCCCCGAGCTGTGTTAACGACACCATTCTCCGCCATCCGCAGCGCATCAGTCGCTGACCAAGCCTCAACCTGAAGAGGCTCAACAGGGTCCGAAACCGAACGTATGGTAGTGCATGCGTTGGATGCTCTCGGTGGTGCTCGG
>CAYQAQ010000366.1:0-3594 GCA_964415495.1 uncultured candidatus Brocadiaceae bacterium
ACGACGTTGGCCGCGAGGGCTTCGGCGACGCCAAGGGCGGCGACGTGGGAGCCGCCGCGCACGTAGTTGGGCGCGCCCATGAGCACGGCGGCACCACGCGATTGCGCGTGGGCGGCGACGGCGGCGGTGGTGGGGAATTCACATAAGGTCATGCCGCGGGCGATGGCGGTATCGACGGCTGCGCAGGTGGCGTCGTCGTGGGAGGCGATGGCGATGCCGGCGGAGCGGGCGGCCTCGCACAGTTCGACTTCCTGGGCATGGCCTTGGGAGCGATTGGCCAATGCGGCAGCAATGTGGGCATCAATGGCCGCGTCGCTGAGACTGAGGCGACGGCGTACATTGCCGCGATAGCGCTCCAGCTTGACCGCGTCGTCGCCGGCAGGCAGATGATCGGCGGTCGAGAGCAGGTCGACCTGGCCCTGCGCGATCCATGCCAGCAATTCATCGTGACCAGCGGTCAGACAGATTTCATGGCGGATGTGGATGCGCGTATCGCAGCCGAAACGTGCGCGTTGGGGCCCACGTACCGCAGCGATCACCGCGCGTACGGTGTCGCGGCTGCGTAAACCGGGCTCGAAGGAATCGGTCAGCGACAGGAAGAAGGTGGTGATGCCGCTGGCGAGCAGCCAGGCATCGTTCTCGGCGAGAGCGAGATCAAGCGGCAAGGTTACGCCAGGTCGAGGGCAGGTCGCGCGTTCAAAGGCGTCGCCGTGGACATCGACGATGCCTGGCAGCAGCAGCGGCACACCGGGCCGCACCGTGTCGCTGACGCCATCTGCTTCCAGCGCGACAATACGACCGGCAGTAATGCGAACCCGGGCGTCGCGGAGAAAGCCCTCGGGAGTGAGCACGTCACACGCACTGATCTCATCGATCGGCGCGGCAACAGACGGGGTGGGAGCAACGGCAATCGTGGACATGGCGGTACCGTGGCTGGTGGTGCCAAGATTCCGTGAAGGTCCGATCAAGTATCGACAGAAAAACATACCCCACCAGGAAACCTGGTGGGGTATGGCGCGTTATCAGGCGCATTCTGGCTTCGCGCCAGAATCAGTCATCCGGTTTTCACCTCAGAAGGTGAGCATGTGCTGGACGCGGAAGATCGTGGCACCGCCATCGCCTTCCTCAGCTTCCCACAACTGCAGGTTGAATTGCAGCTTATTGTTGTGGTTGTCGATGTAGACGGTCGCACCCAGGTCGATCGTGGTACCCGAACCACCGGTTTCACTGTTGTTGCCGTAGACCGAGCTTTCGTCCGCGTCGGTGTTGTTATCGATGAGCTGGAAACGAACCGCAGGCTCAATGATCAAGCCGCTTTCGAGCGGAATGGCGTAACCGACCTGGAGCCAGAAGGTTTCCGAGTCGACATCAGTCGAACCGCCAGCGTAGGGCGAAGTTTCCGTATTCCGGAAACGAGCCCCGGCCATGGCCGAGATATTGTTGTACCAGAAGATGGTATCGATGCCGTAGGCCGAAGTGGCCACAGTGCTGGCCGCACCCACCCCATTGTCATTGACGCCGTAGGCGAGGCCGAAATTCCAGCCCTTGCCTTCTTTACCAAGGTAGGAACCCGAGCGACGCTTCAGGTACCATTCGGGGCTGAAGGAGAACTCCACCCGAGCGCCGAAGAAGAAGCCTTCAGCTTCATCGGCGCTATCAACCGTGCTGGTATCCTTCGCAACCTGATTGTTCATCAAGTCAACCGAGAAGCGGAGCAGCGAGGCCTGCAAGCGGTAGCCGATACCAACGCCGCGCGGAGCCAAGTAGGCGTCCGCAGCCACCCCGGTGGGGAACAGCATGCGCGAAGAGCTATCCATCGACTCAGGGTTGTTCTCCGGCTTCTGTAGACCGAAGTCGACCATGTGGCTGATGCTGTCACCCTTGAAGGTACGACGCACATTGGCGTAGCGAACCTGCACGCCACGACCCTGGTTATGACCGGCAGCATCGATACCGTCCGCCGACAAGGCGAAGTTGCCCGACCAGTTGTCACCGTACTTGATGCCCAGGTTGATGCGCGAGCGGCGAATTTGGAAATCGAGCGGATCGTTCTTGGCGTTCGAGATACCGCCTTGAACGCGGTAGTCATTGCCCGCCGCGTCATCGGCCGTGGCCATGGTCGCACGGGTCTGAATACGCAGACCAACGCCGAGGCTGACCTTGTCGTCTTTGATCGACAGGGCATAGGTGGAAGGAACGGCGGCGCCTAGCAGGGCGAGGGCCGAGAGGGTTTTCGCGAGCTGCATGGTGCTCTGCTTTCTCCGGGGTGGGCCGGCTGGGGTCTAACCCAGACGGTTTGGTGATGGGCCGGATCCTGGGATCCAGTATGAAGAGACTGTGAAGATACCGACAATCCCCAAGGTAGAAGGAAACGCTCGCCAGCATTGGTTGGTCAGCCGGTCGGTCGGTGACTTCCATCGGCCCGATTGTCGGCTAAGGCGAAAGTCCATGTCTCAGCGGACCGGATGCCCGGAAGTTCGTATTCCGGCACAAAAGGCCACTCCAAGCCTTCAGATGTCGCCAGGGACCTCCGGACGGCTAGAGCAAATGCTTCGCTTTGACGCGCAAATACTCACTGATCGTGGCTGGCGTCAGACGATCCGCGTCGGCGTCGACGACCAGGGCACCAGCCGTGGTCAGGCGATCGATGACGCCTTGGCGCCAACGCACCAGAATTGCCGCAGCGCCGCTGCGCCACAGCTGGGCTTCGTTGGCTGGTGCGGTGCGCAAGGGCGTGTGGATATCGGGGTCGCGCAGCAGCATCAGCAAGGGCAGATGACGACCGCGCAAACTGGTGCAGTGCCGCTGCACCAGATCGGCATTCACATCATCGAGCACGTTGGTGAAAACGCCGACCAGGCTGCGCTTGCGACTGTGCCGGCCAAGGTGCATGAACGCTTCGTCGTGGCGACTTTCCACCAAGCGCGGCTCAAGATCGTGCACGGCGTGGATCAGGCGGTGTAATTGCCGCATGCCGCTGTCGGGAGGCAACCAGCGCTGAACGCCATCGGCGTAAGCGAGCAGGCCGACGCGGTCGTTCTGCTTGATCGCGACATAGGCGAGCATCAGCGCCGATTCGATGGCGAGATCGAGCAGGCTGACTTCGGCCCCCTGCGCGCTTTCGGCCCGCGAGGCCATCATGCGCCCGGTGTCGATCATCAGCATCACGGTCTGGCTCTGATTGATTTGATAATCGCGCACGGTCAGGTGATCTCGGCGCGCGGTAGCCTTCCAATCGATGCGATTGATCTCGTCGTCGCTATGCCAGTCGCGGAGGCGTTCGAACTCAGTATCGCCGCCTATGCGCCGCGAGGAGCGCACACCGATCAGCGACAAACGATCGGCGCGCGCAAGCAGGGCATAATCCGCCAATTGGCGCAGGTCCGGATAGACATGGACGACCACGTCTGCCCCCAGGCGCAAGCGCTGTCGCCACAGGCCTAGGCGCGACTGCACGACCAGCACTGCGCCCTGAATGGTGAAACTGCCTCGGCGTGCTGCCCGCGCATGAAAAGTGGCTTCGATGCGACCGTGCGGTGCCAAGACGGTGGCAACGGGATCTTCATCACAGGCGAGGACGCGCGGCAGATCCGG
>CAYQAQ010000367.1:0-3591 GCA_964415495.1 uncultured candidatus Brocadiaceae bacterium
CGGCGCGCGTGGTCTTGGCTTCCGGATTGCGGATGACGTGCGCTTCGTCGAGAATAACGGTGCTGTATTCGATTTCCTGCAGGATGCGGATATCGCGTTGCAGAATATTGTAGCTGGTCAGCAGCACGCCACCCTTGGGGAGGCGCTCGGCAGTCTTGACGCGATCGAGGCCAAGGTGGGCGTACACTGCCACGTCGGGCACGAACTTTTGACATTCGTCGACCCAGTTATCGACCACCGAGCGCGGCGCGATCACCAGATGCACGCCCGGATCTTCCTGATGGCGATGCTTGATGAAGGCTAGCGACTGCAGGGTTTTTCCTAAGCCCATGTCGTCGGCGAGCACACCGCCCAGGCCGCGATTGGACAGGAACACCATCCAATTGAAGCCGGCGTGCTGATAATCGCGAAACTTGGCGTTGATGTTTTCCGGCAGCGGCACTTCGGGAATCGACGCACTGCCTTTAGCCAGGCTGGCGAGGTCCTGCACGACTTCGTCGAGTTCCATGCGCCCGCCGGATTCGGCGAGGCCCACGGCCATCGCAGCGGCGTGACGCGGCACGCGGACTTTGCCGCTGACTTCCTTGAGGCCGCCGAATTCGATCAGCGTACGATAGCGACTGAGCCATTCGTCGTTGATGCGCGCGCGCAGGCCGTCCTTGAACACCATGACGTTCTGGCCACGGGCAGCATTTTTGAGCAACTCTTTGATCGGCACGCTGCGACCATCGACGGTGGCGTCGATTTCGAGTTCGATGTAATCCTTGTGCGCGCGCACCTTGGCGGTGGTGGCGATGTCGGCGGGCGGACGGCCGCGATGCAGTTTGTCCTGACCGCGGATGTCCCAGCCCTGGAGGTTGGGGATGACTTGGGCGAGGAAGCGATCGGCAGCATCGCCGTCGGCGACGAAGCCGAAGGCACCGCGCCGCTGCACCAGGGCACCGCGCTTGATGAATTCATTGCAGCGCTGGAATTCCAGATCGCGGTCGCGCTCGCAGCGCAGCACTTCGCCGGTCTTGGTTTCGGCGACGATCAGGCCGATGCGTTCAAGCGGATCGATTTCGGGCAGATCATCGTGATAGCGGAAGCGCACCGCACCGCACAGGCGCGAATCGACTTCCCACATTTCGAGAATTGGTTGCGGACGACCGCGCACGACGCGCGCTTTTTCCGCCTGCGGCGGCACTTGTCCGGCGTGGGCGAGGACGCTGCGCCAGGGCTCTCGCACCAGCCACTCTTTCGGCACCAGCACCGGGCCACTCATCAACGGATCGAGATGCTCCGCCGGGCCGGTCCACTCCAAGGGAATGACGCGACCACGGAACACGATGTTAGGGCCAGGCAGGGCCCAGACGTTGGCGACGGCAGCGCCGCCGACTTCAACATACATGCGCACTGCGTCGCCTTTGTCTTCGATCATCAGGCGCGGACTGCGCGGCATGCCTTCGATGACGCAGGGATAGCTCTGACCGTCGATGACCATGACCGGCGGCGGATGGGTGCCGCGCACCTGCGTCAGCGCGCGCTGAATGGAATCCGTTTCGTAGAGCGGTTCGCCACGAATGCCGACCGCACCTTCGACCGCCAGGGTGCGGGTGCGCTTACAGTTGGGCAGCACGCGACCGAGCGTCAGGACGATCTGCTGATTCGGCCGCGCCGCCGGACGGGCGGGCGTTGCAGGATTCGCGGTCTCGTTGGCGCGAGCAGGAGGCGTTTTCGTCGAAGTGGCCATAATCTAACGGGCTTTCTGACGCCCAGGGGTCTACAGTTGGGCGGAACGCGAGTGTAACGACTGAAACACCCTCGCAAGGATTAAAAAATGGGAAAGTTGCTTCAGTGCCCTTCATTGCCCCGGTCCGGAAGTCCGGGAGTCCGGAAGTCTCGTGGGCGTGGGAATTGAGAAAAACGACGTGACCCGGCTGCCGAGGTCACGCGCACCGAGCGCCGTGTTACCTACGTCCTCAAGACTTCCGGACTCCCGGACTCCCGGACCGGGGCAATCCTACTCTCCAAACCACACCGTTCGCTCGCGTGGCAACAGACTGACCGGCAGGCTTTGATCGGTTCCAGCTTGCGCGCGTTGGGCGAGGGCGCGTTTGGCTTCGCCCAAGGCCAGGACGATGAGCAAGCCAGTGTCGCGAATGACACCCAAGGATAGGGTCAGCCGGCGGGGTGGGGGCTTGGGGCTGTCGTAGATGGCGAACACGGACGCGACGTCCTTGAGACCCGCGTGGTTCGGGAACAGGCTGGCGATGTGGCCGTCTTCGCCCATGCCGACCAGGGCGGCGTCGAGGGCGCTCCCCGCCGTCGCGGCGGCGAGGGTGTCGGCGTAGCGCAGGGCGGCGGCCTCCAGATCGGCGTCCTCGGCCGGCATCGGATGCACGTGCGCCGGCAGCGCGCCGCCCGCCTGCCACGCTGCCAGAGTCGGCGCGTCATTGCGATCGGCGTGGCCGACCGGTACGGCGCGCTCATCCAGCCACAGCAGATGCAGACGCGCGCGCAGGAAGGGATCGACCATCGCCGCCAACTCGGTCAACACCGGCCCGGGCGAACGCCCGCCGGGAATCGCTAACGTCGCCCGACCGCGTGTCGCGGCGGCGCGATCCAAGGTTTGGTAGAGGGCTTCGGCGACAGCGGTGGCGGTGTAGGGCAGCATGGTGCGGAGATTGCCCCGAGTCCGGAAGTCCGGAAGTCCGGAAGTCTTGTGGGCAGGGGGTGTGATGGCGCTTGGCAAACCCTTCCGAGTCACGGGGTTGCTCCGTTTTCATCGATTATTGCCGCATACGAGACTTCCGGACTTCCGGACTTCCGGACTGAGGCAATGATCAGAGCAAGACCACCATCCACATCACCAAACTGATGGGAGCAATCACGGTGGTCAGCACCACCTGCGCGGCCATCAGTGCTTCGTCGCCGCCGAGTTGGCGGGCCATCGGCATGTTCGCCACCGCCGTCGGACAGGCCATCAGGATCGCTGCGGCCGCGATACCGATAGGGCCGGCACCGCAGGTCCACGCCAACGCTGCCGTCAGCGCCGGCGCGAGCACCAACTTGCCGAGTGCCGCCAGCAACAAGGGCAGCGGCGCGGCGCGAATACGTGCGAGATCCAGCGCCGCGCCCGTCACCAGCAAAGCCAGCGGTAGCGAGGCCTGCGCCAACAAGGTCAACGAATCGCCGACCAGCGTGCCGGTGAGCACACCGGGCGCAAACCACGCCAGGAGAATGCCAAGTCCACAGGCAAGAATCAGCGGATTGCGCGGCAATTCGCGCACACTGCGCCGCCAGCCGCCACCCAGCACGCCATGCTGCGGTACGATGAAGCCAAGCACGCTGCCGACGTTAAATACCGGCACCATGACCGCGAGGATGACGGTGTAGACGGCCAACAGCTGCGCGCCGCGCCCCTCGCCCAAGGTCAGACTCGCCAACGCCACCACGGGCAGACCGACATACGCTGCGTTGGCACGGGCAACGCCACTCGCGAGCGAACCGCGCTCGGCTGGCGACCGCCGCCACGTCACCGCCAAGGTGACCACCAGGACGACGACAAAGGCGATCAGACCCGAACGAACGGATTTCATGCGCGGCGAA
>CAYQAQ010000368.1:0-320 GCA_964415495.1 uncultured candidatus Brocadiaceae bacterium
ATAGGTACTGTCGAGCACGATGGCCGTACACGCCGCTGCCTGCAGCGCCTCGGCGGTTGCGGGCGGGAATCCGCGCGTATCGGTGCAGTACGCCATGCGCTGTTGATCGTCAGCAAACAACCAACCGAAGGTGGTTTTACTGTGCGCTAACGGCAGTGGCGTTGCCGTCAGGCCTTCGCCGAGATCAACCGCCGTAAACGCAGTCTGCGGGCGAAACTGCAGACAGCCCGGATGCTTGAACAGATCGGCGCAGCCCTCGCTGTCGGGCGGGCACCACACCGGCACCGGGCACCTGACACCGGCACCGGAAGCTGTCACGT
>CAYQAQ010000368.1:330-3582 GCA_964415495.1 uncultured candidatus Brocadiaceae bacterium
ACCACACCGGCACCGGTGCGCGCGGTCCCCAGCGCAGATGGAACAAGCCTTGCACATGATCGGCGTGAAAATGCGTTAACAGAATGCCACTGACCCCATCGGGATAGCGGGTGTCCAGATCCATAATGCCAGCATCGACCAAAAACGTCCGCCCGCGATGGGTGACCACCGCACTCGCCGGTCGCCGTTGCAGGGCCGGATTGCTCCGTGCGGCGCTGCACGCCGCACACGAACAGCCCCACAAGGGAATGCCGCCCGCCGAGCCGGTTCCGATCAAGGTCATCTGCATGGTGGGGAGGGCTTCACGAGAAACATTTCACAGGAGACGCAGAGACACGGAGAACACACAGAGGAAGGCAAATCGTCTGATTACATCGCCACCGCCATCGCTTGGCGGCCGCTGACGCTGAAGACGATGCGGCCGTTGACGATGGTGGTTTCGACCAGGGCGGTGCCCTCGCTGTTGCGACGAGCGAGGATGAGGTCGGCGCGCTTGCCGACTTCAATGGTGCCCCGGTCATCAAGACGAGCCGCGCGCGCGGGATTGGCGGTGGCCAAGGCGACCGCCCGGGCGGGGCTGATGTCGCCGAGTTCCGGTAGCATCAGAATCGCCTGCAGCAAGGTAGCCGGGTGGTAATCGGCACACAGACAATCGCAGCAGCCATCGAGAATGGCATCGAGTGCGCGCATCGATCCGCTCTGGCTGCCGCCACGCACCACATTGGGTGCGCCGAGAATGGTGCTCAAACCGGCGGCATGCGCCGCGCGCGCGGTGGGCAAGTTGATCGGGAACTCACTCATCACGCCGCCAAGAGCAACCATGGTGGCAATGCGTTCGGGCGTGTCGTCGTCGTGGCTGGCCAGCGGCACGCCGTGATCGCGCGCCGCAGCAGCGAGACGTTCCACGCGCACCGCCGCATCGCCCGCGCCGGCCTGCTTGGCTTCGGCAGCGGCGCGCGCTTCCTCGCGGCTGATCTTGTAGGTGCCCATCATGTAGCGCTCGTAGGCATCCAGGCTCTTGAACTGGCCCTGACCTGGCGTGTGGTCCATGAACGAGAACAAATCCATGATGCCGTCGTGGATCAGTCCCAGCAGGGGGTCCAGTCCTTCGGCGTCGGTGATCTCGTAGCGGCAGTGCACGCGGTTATCGACCAAGCCGCGATGGGCGCGGATGGTGCGCGCCGCTTGCGCAGCAGTGTTATTATTGCGGATTCCGAGCTCGTCGTTAGCGAACGAGATCGCATGATACGGCGTGGTGATGCCAGCCAGCGCGTTCTTACGGTCGCTCTGAGCGATAGCGAAGGTGAGCGGAAACAGCACCGAGGGGCGCGGCGCGACTTCTTTTTCCACCGCATCGCAGTGCAGGTCGATCAGACCGGGTAGCAGCCACGCGCCACCACCATCGACCTCGACGCAATCCGCCGGTGCCACGTTGTCGATGCCGACAATACGACCCTCGGCGATGGTGACCGAGGCGTCGTTGAGAACCTGATCCGGGAGCACTGCCCGGACATTGACGATACGAATCATGCGACCTCCTGCGGAATGTGTTGCGGCGCGGTCAGTTTGACCACGCGATCAGCGAGTTGTTGGACCAGGCTGCGGTCATGAAAGACCGCGAGCATGCCGATGTCGCCGCCTTTGAGCGAGCGGATCGCGTCGACCACGCGCGCGGTAGCTACGGGATCGAGACTCGCGGTCGGCTCATCGAGCAGCAGCAAGCGCGGCCGCGTGACCAGGGCGCGGGCCAGATTCACGCGTTGCTTTTCACCACCCGAAAACGTTGCCGGCGGAATGTCCCACAGCCGTTCGGGCAAGCCGAAGCGCGCCAGCTGTTCGCGCGCGCGCTCACGCGCTTCCGCGCGATCAACGCCCTGCGCAGTCAAGGGCCGTGCGACCACGTCGACGGTCGCCTGACGCGGCAGCACATGCAGGAACTGGGTGACGAAGGCCACCTCACTGCGCCGACAGGCGAGCACGGTGGCCTCGTCCGCTGCCGCCAGATCCACCGGACCCTGTCGGGTCTGCAGCACGACGCTGCCACCGAGCGGCAAATAGGTGCGATGGATGCACTTGAGAATGGTCGACTTGCCGGCACCTGAGGGTCCTACCAAGGCGACGAGTTCTCCCGGATGCACCACAAAAGACACCGCATCCACCGATGGCAGCACTTTTCCAGCGGCATGCAGATGAAACGACTTCTGAAGGTGGTTGACGGTCAAGATCGGCGGGACAGGGGTCATGGTGGAGTGTCGCAGAGAAGAAAGGATTAGAGCGCGGATGAGACCAGCTGCTGGGTGTAGGGATGCTGCGGATCTTCCAGGATCTGGTCGGTGAGGCCCGATTCGACAACCCGACCGTGGCGCATGACCAGGGTGCGATCGGCGAGCAAGCGGATGACACCGAGATCATGGGTGACCACGACCATGGCGACGCCGAGTTGTTCCTGCAGCGACAAAATCAAATCAAGAATACGCGCCTGTACCGACAGATCCAAACCAGTGGTGACCTCATCGAGAAACAGCAGTTCCGGTTCCGGTGCCAGCGCGCGTGCGATCTGCAAGCGCTGCTGCATGCCGCCCGAAAAACTGCCTGGCGCATCGTCCATGCGCGCACGGGGAATCTCAACGTGATCCATGAGCGCGGATGCGCGCTCGCGGATGCGGCCGTAGTGCATGCAGCCGCCCATGAGCAGGCGCTCGGCGATATTGCCACCTGCGCTGACGCGGAAGTTCAGGCCCAGATGCGGATTCTGATGCACCATACCGAAGCGATGATTGCGCAGCCAGCGCGCGCGGGCACCGTCGAGCGCAAAGGTGTCGTGGGACGCGCCATCGGCATCGGTGAAGATCGCAGATCCCGCACTGGGGCGATCATCGAGATGGAGCAACTTGACCAGCGACGACTTACCGCTGCCCGATTCACCCATGATGCCGAGAATCTCACCGCGATTGAGTCGGAAGGACACGCCAGCGACTGCCACGACGGCACCGCAGGCGGGGCACTCATTGCGTCCGGCATGATCGCCGGTCAGTTCGACGCAGCGGGGGCAGCCGCGACCATGTATGCGGGTGGCATTATGAATGTCGAGCACGGCCTGGAGATCAGCGCGCGGAGCGATCATGCGGCACCGCCCTGGCGCGTGCGGCACCAATCGAGGTCGGAACACTGATGTTTCACGCTGCCCCCAGCTAATGGGATTTCGTCAAGGAAACTGTCGGTCGCGCCACAGAGCGAACAGACCAGACGCTT
>CAYQAQ010000369.1:0-2605 GCA_964415495.1 uncultured candidatus Brocadiaceae bacterium
GCCGAGGCCGATGCCATTGGCGACCATGTTGGCGATCGAGGCAATCGCGCGCAGTTCCATCACCACCGAGGGCTGCACGCCATGTTGGGCGAGCGCCTGATCGAGCAGCGTGCGCACGGCTGAGCCGCTCTCGAAGGCAATCAGCGGCTGATTGTGCAGCTCTTTCCAATGGAAGCGGCTGCGCTTGCTCAAGGGATGTTTGGCGGGCACCAGCAGTACGAGTTCGTCCGTTACCCACGGCGTGACCTCGAGTCGCCCCCCGAGGGCGCTGCCCGGCAGCGGCATGGTCACGACCCCGAGGTCGATTTCGCCGGCAACCACCGCTTCAGCGATGATGCGCGAAGGCGCCTCGCGAATTGAAAAACGCACGCCGGGATGGGCGCGATGGAAGCGGCCAAGTAGACGCGGCAGCAGGCACGTGGTCACCGTGGCCCCGCCGCCAAGCGCGATGGCACCGGCAGCCAAGTCGCCTTCAGCGCCGATAGCAGCGCGGGCGGCGTCGAGCCGCGCCAGCACATCGGCAGCGTGGCGGCGGAACTCCTCGCCGGAACGCGTCAGCACCAAACCACGCCCTTGGCGATGGAAGAGGGGGGTGCCGAGTTCGGTTTCCAGGCGCTTGATCTGGCCGGACAAAGCGGGCTGCGTGAGATGGACCCGGCTGGCGGTGCGCGTCATGTTGCCGATCTGGGCCAGCAGCAGGAAATGGGCGAGCTGATCGGTATCCATGATCCAATAAGCATACCTTATGGGTTGGTGACGCCAATCCAGACCCGTATGCACGTCGCCAGCGTGTTCGACTCCATGCAGTGATGCCCTGGCAACGCGGGTATTCCCTCCTAGCCTGCGGCGATGGCGCGTAGGGACGAATATCGGCTCGAACTGCGGGTAGGCCTGCTGATGCTGATCGGCTTGGTGACCTTGGTCGGCATCATCCTGGTCAGTGAGCGGTTCTCCTTCGAACGTGACTACGAGGTCACCGCCCTGCTGCGCGATGCCGGTGGCCTGCGCAACGGCTCGCCGGTGACGCTCGCTGGTCTGCCCATCGGTAAGGTCAAGGACATCAACACCGACAGCGGTGAATCGCGTTTTCCCGTCAAGGTCACCTTGGCGATCAAGGAAACCTATCGTCTGCCGGCGGCATCGACCTTGTCGGTGGCGACCTCGGGTATTTTCGGCGATGCTTACCTCGCCTTCAGCGGCACCGGCGCGCCGACGGGTGACTTTGATCTGCTGCCCATTGATGGCAGTGCTAAGGTCTACGCCACGCGCGGTTTTGTCGACACGGCGACGCAGCAGAGCCTGGATCTTTTAGAACGCTTGAACGATTTGCTCGATGCTACCGCACGCACCGATGCCAAACGTCTACTGCACGCCACCGCGGACTTGGCCGAGGAATCGACCGCGTTCGTGCGCGAGATGCGCGTGCAGACCGCCGGAGTCGGCGCCCTGGTGGAACGGTTGGATGTCTTGGCCCAAGGCGTGGATGCCTCGCAGCGACAGCTGGCACCGAAGGTGGAAGCGACGTTGGATCAACTCGCGGCCGTGGCAACGCGCGCCGAGAGTGCGATTGCGGCGGCTGAAAGAGCGCTCGCCAGTGTCGATACCGCTGCCGGTGCCGTGGAGACATTGGCGTCGGCGCATGGCCCCGCTATAGGTGAGCTCTTAACCGAATTGCAGCAGAGCGTGGCTGCTCTCGGCCAATTTGCGACCGCCGCGCGCAGTGGTGACGGCCTGCTCGGTCGCCTGTTTACCGATCGTCAACTCGCCCGCGATGTCAGTGATGCCGCGCTGAATCTGGCTCAGGTCAGCGATCTGCTGCTGACCAAACCCGAAGTGTTGGTGTTTGGCTTATCGAACGACGATCAGATCCGCTGGCGCCAACGCCGCGATGCTTTGCGTATGCGCCGGACCTTCCAGGAAGGTTTCGCCATTCCACCCGAACCGCATCTGCCGGTGCCGTCGCTGATCGAGCAAGCGCAGGAACACGCGGACCAGCATCCGCGATGACGCGACGGCAACGCTGGCGTCTGGCGGCGGCACTGACCGTGGCGGCGTTGGTGCTGCTGCCCTTCATCGCTGAACAGCGCGTGCGCTCTGCGGCTGCCGGTCGTCTGCTGACTCAGGTGTCCGAGCTTGATGCGACGCATAACGGAGCCACCGCCCTGGTGCTGGGCACCGCCAGAAATCTGGCCGATGGCCGGCTCAACACGTTTTATAGCGCGCGTCTGGCGGCGGTGATGCAACTCTACCGCAGCGGCGTCGTGACCAGCATTCTGGTCAGCGGCGATAATGGGCGACACGGCTATGATGAACCAACGGCGATGCGCGATGATCTGGTCGCAGCAGGTATTCCCGCCGCGGTTATCTGGCGCGACTTCGCTGGTTTTCGCACCCTGGATTCGGTGATTCGCGCTCGATACGTGTTCGGTCTCGACCGCTGCATCATCGTGTCCCAGCCGGGACATGTGCGGCGAGCGGTTTACCTGGCACGAGCGCATGGCATCGATGCCGTTGGTTTTGCTGCGGGCGATGTGTCGGGTGCGGCCGGGGTCCGGCAGTGGCTGCGTGAACGTCTCGCAGTGATCGCGGCCGTGGTCGACGTGAC
>CAYQAQ010000369.1:2615-3580 GCA_964415495.1 uncultured candidatus Brocadiaceae bacterium
ACGGTGGCGCGGGCTCCGCGCCACCTGGGGCCGCCCATCGTGGTCGGGCGCGATCCCGCCAATTGAAGCCTGCGCAACGGGGCCAACCGGCCCGTCGGCATGGGCCGGGTCGCCCGTCCGTGGGGCGGATCGGCCCCACGATAGACAACAGGTGGCCTGAAATGATGCAGACGTATCGGCACGATTCGTGCCTCATCGTCTCTTATCATGAGCCCCCACGTTCGCCTCTGCAGCCGTCTCCGCAGCCGTGACGCGATGACCTTCATCGAGGTCATGATCGCCATGGCCATCTTGCTGATCGGCCTGATGTCGGTGTTCACCGCCATGGGGACCTCCAGCCAAGTTAAGGATCGTGCGCGTCATCAAGGCATGGCCGCCCAAGCCATCCAGGCTCAGATCGAACGCTATCAAGCGATGAATTTTATCGAGGTATCGCGCGCCATTCCCGTGGCTCCGGGCAGCGTCGGTTTCGAGATCCCCGGCATGCGCATCCCGGTGGATGCGGCCACGGCGGGCATCGCGCAGCGCTTAGCAACGTCGACCGCGACTCGCCTGCACCTGTCATTCACGGTCGCCTGGGAAGACGTCCAGGGGCCGGCATCACTCACCGTTCACTATCACCACGTTGACCGTGGCGGTTGATCAGGAGGTTTCCATGTCCCCATCCCGCTCTGCCATGACCTTACTCGAAATCTCGGCCTCGCTCGCCGTCTTCGCCGTCCTGATGAGTCTGGTCGGCCAAGGCTTGGTCATGGGGGTCCAGGTCAACCGCCAAGTCTCGACCGAATCCGAACTCGCGAACGACGCTGACCGCGTGTTACAGAAGATCGCGGGGCATCTGCGCTCAGCGGACTACAATTGGATCACGATTAATCAGGGAGCGGTCAGCACCTACAGCTTCAGCATCTGTACTGATCATCCCCCGATATTGCGCACGGGTGGTTAAGCGGACTTGGCCCGCTGGA
>CAYQAQ010000370.1:0-3575 GCA_964415495.1 uncultured candidatus Brocadiaceae bacterium
AGCGCCTGCTTCCACGCATGCACCCCACCCTGCAAGGCCGTGACAATCGCCTGCTGACGTGTCGTCAGAGAGCCGGTGAAATCAGCGGCGACCTGCACCCGGCGTTCGACGACGAGGTTGGCGCCTTCGCGCACCGGGGCCGGAACCGCGCCGGCCAGGAACTCGCCCAACGAGCAGCGGTAATACGTCGAGCCCCATTGGATCAGCCGCAGGAGGTGCGCCGGCAACTGGACGGCTGGATTGACGTCGATAACGGCGCGCATCTTGGTCATTGCGACCGGCGGTGCGCGGCGTTCGACCGCGGTTACAAAGCCGCGCTCCTGCCGCGGACCGAAGGGCACCCGCACGCACATGCCCACCGCCAGATGCGCCAACGTCGGCGGCACTGCGTACGTGTACGTATCCCGACCAGGCACATCGAGCCCGACATCCGCCAACAAGGGCAGGGCATCAGGAGTGGCATCAGGGGCGGCGTCCGGCATCGGCCACCCAGGTTCATCGCATCGCTGGGTCCACAAGGTCCCGATTCCCCCCTGGCCGCCCGGGCAGGACTTGCTACAAATTCCTCCTTCCTGGAGTACCTATGCCTCGTCTTGCTCTCATCCTCGCCGCTTTCGCGGTTATCTCTTTCACCGCCTGCTCGTCGTCACGTGAAACGGCCGAAAAGGACACCATGACTGCGCACGTCGGGTCGTACCCGCCGCCCCCGGCTGGTGCCTTCCGCCCCCGCGTTGGTGTGCCTGCCTTCAAGGTCACTTCGAGTGAAGCCAATGCCGACACCGCCACCGTCGCCGCGGATCAGCTCACCACCCTGGCGGTGATGGCGAACCGCTTCGACGTCATCGAACGCGCGCAACTCGACCAGTTGCTGGCCGAGCAGAACTTAGGTGGCGTGGTCCGAGAAGGCGAAATGGCCCAACCCGCCCAGATCCGCGGCGTGCAATACCTGATGCTGGGTAAGATCACCAATTTCCGCGTCAAAGCTGAACAGTCCAAAGGCGGTTTTAATCTGGGCAGCCTCGGCGGCCACTTCGGCGTCTTTGACATGCAGAACAGCAAGTCGCGCGTCACCGTTGAATGCGGCGTCGATATCCGCCTCGTTGATCCGGAAAGCGGCACCACCGCTGCCGCCCACTTTGGCGAGTATAAGCGCACCGACACGCTGAGCTCGATGGGCATCGGTGTACTCGGCTACCGCAACGAGAACAACGCCACCTTGCGCTTGGATAAGGACAACGAAGGCAAAGTCCTGCGCTTGGCCTTGGATGAAGCGCTGCGCAAGATGCTGCCGCAGGTCGATGGGCATTTGGTGGCCCGGGGTCAGCAGCAGCAGCAGCAGCAGCAGTAAAGGTTTTTCTGGTCCTAAGACCTAGGTCCTAGGTCCTAGGCCCTAGGTCTTGTTTGCGGTGCGCATGTATGGAATGACCCCGGACGGTAGTCCGGGGTCATTTTGTTTTCGCGCGCGCAAAACCCCGAACCAGCACCACGCAGACGAGACCTAGAACTTAGGACCAGGGAAAGACCTAGGGCTTAGGACCAAAATAAAATTCAAATCTTCCCACACATCGCCAACAACCGTGCTAAGGGCATCCACGCTTCGGGTGGCAGCATACGCGGATGGCCCTGTGGATCCCAGCCTTGCTCTTTCGCTTGGCGACGGATCTGCACCGGCGTGGCGAGGCCGCGCAGCGCGTCTTGCATGGTGTGCGGGCCAGCGAACGCGTGTTCTAGGACACGGTCGACGGCACGGAGGTCGGCGCTGTCGAAGCGCGGTTCACGGCGGAACGACCATTGCACGAGATCCACGCGACTGGCGGGAATGGTGTCGGTGCGCTCGAGTCGTTGCACCAAACGAGGCGAGCCGGCCAAGCGCACGAGAATACTGGAGCGCGACTCCGCGCCGCGGCCACCGCCGAGCTTGCCGGCCGCTTCGCGTTGCAGAATGAGATCGAGCGCCTGCGGCGGCGTGGCGCCGAGGGAACCCAGCAACCAGCCGCGCACCAGTGCTGCGGTGTGCTGGAACGGCGGATTGGCCACCACCTGCCACGGCCCAGTGGGCGCTGGGTGCGTACGCAGTGCATCGCCCTGATCGAGTTGGAATTGGTTGCCGATGACCGCATCGGCAAAGCGTTCGCGCAGCAGGCGGCAGCGTTCGGGGTCGAGTTCGATCGCGTGCACCACGGCACCGGCCGCCAGCAAGGCTGCGGTCAGATTACCGCGGCCAGGACCGACCTCGACGACGGTGGCGCCAGGTACCAGACGCACCTGCGCCACCACGGCCGATGCGACGCGTGGGCGCAAATCGTGCTGTTGCAGCGAGGCCGAACCGACGAGAGGACGAGGGTCGCTCACCCGCGCAGACGTGCGTCGACGCTACGCTCGGCGGCCAACCAATCGTCCAACGCATTGCCGGGCCGGAAGCCACGGCTTTCGGCGATGAAGTAAGCGGTCTCGGCGATCAGGCGCTGACGATCGACCTTCGCACCAGTCACCGCCGCGAACACCTTCGGCGCACTGCTGGCGGTGGGCTTAACAGCCTTCGCCACTTTCTTGACCGGCGCTGGCGTCGCCGACGGCGGCTTCGCAGCCACGGATCGAGCGGCGGAAGCGCTCGGTTTTGCCGCTGGCTTGGCGGCAGGTTTTGCTGCGGCCTTCGCCTTGGTGTTCGCCTTGCCGGTACCGGGTTTTTTGGCAGCCATGGGGTCCTCCTGCGGGTGCGCTAAGCTAGGCCGCCGCGCTATCCCGAGCAAGCCCCGCTCATGATGCCCTGCGCATCAGCGCCGGTCATCGGTCCAGGCGGCGCTCAGACCGTATCCCGAGCCCAGGCGTCGAGAAAATTCAGTAATTTCGCCAGTGAAGCACTGCGGCCCTGACGCAGGAACACACCAGCATCCGCAGAGCCAAGGTCGAGACGTTGCGCTGCGTCCAGGCCCAACACCAAGCCGAGACCATAACCCGCATTGGCCGGCACCGGTGCTCTTCACCGGTGTCGCGCAATGCGGCCTCGCCGGCACCGCCAAAGCGCCGCCCTCCCACGCCACGGCGTTGCCTGACCGGTTGTGTAAGACGACTTCGCTGACGCCAATATGCGTCCGCAGGGCACTGGCGGTCGCTGCGAGGTCGTCACTCGGCGGGTCCAGCCCCAGCACCTTGGCCACTACGGCCGGATGCCGCGGCGATCCCGTGGTTCCGAAGTGATGCACCTGCACACCCAAGGACGCCAAGCCATTGCCAAGATTGACCGAACAGCCGCCCGCATCGGTGGCGCGTACGACCATTTCGCGCAGACCGTTACGGCCCGACGCCGCGACCAAGATGCGACCGAGATCGGCCATCGACGCCATCGCGGTCCAGTCGTTCGCCCCGTGGCGCTCACCGACCACCAAGATCATTTCAGGCTTCTCCAGGAATAATGCAGCGGGTCTGAACGCCCTATCCCGTCACGCTGCGCAGCAGCTTGGTGAGCGAGCGCCCAAGGTGATCGCAACGGTCATGGATGGGATGATTGAGATCCAGTTCACCGAGATCCGCCACAATACCCAGCTGCCCCTGCAATTCGTTCGCTGATGCGCGTG
>CAYQAQ010000371.1:0-3572 GCA_964415495.1 uncultured candidatus Brocadiaceae bacterium
ACGATCACCGGCGTCGAGCAGGATGCCCGCCAAGTTGTAGCGCGCCTGTGCGACCGCGGCTTTTTCGCCGGCTTGCTGCGATAACGACAGCGAGGTGCGGTAATGCGTGATGGCCTCATCGCGGCGCCCGGCGGCGGCAAGAACGGTGCCGATATTGCCCAGCGTCTGCGCCTGCAGTGTGCGATCGCCGCGCAGTTCATGGATGCTCAGCGCCTGCTTATAGCGAGCCAGTGCATCGTCGTAGCGTTCCTGACGGCGCAGGGCATCGGCGTAGCGCGTCAGCGATTTGGCCGCGCCGCGCATGTCGCCGAGCTGTTCTTTCTTGGTCGTGATCGCGGCTTCGAAATCGGCGGCCGAGCCGACCAGATCGCCGCTCTGCGCTTTGGCGATCGCCATCATCTCGCGTGCGTGCGCGATCTCGGCGCGCTTGGTGAAGCGCTCCAGAATCGGTAGCGCCGCTTCGTAGTGTGCCAGCGCATCGGCGGGACGGCGGTCATCGAGCAGGGTCGATCCCAGCGTCATCTCGGCCATGGCGACGTCGATCATCGAGCCATCGCCGCGCAGGATTTCGAGCGAGCGTTCGAGATAGGCGATGGCCAGATCCGGTCGACCTTCGGCCTTGCGCGCCAATCCGGCTTGAATGCCGGCCTCGGCCGCCTGCTTGCGCATGTTGATGTCGCGGAACACGCCCAGGGCTTCTTCGAAGGATTCGGCGGCGTCATCGTAGTCGCCCAGGCGCAGGTGCAGAGCGCCGAGTTCCATCAGCACCTCGGCCTTGCTCTGACTGCGCAGGGCGTGGCCCCAGCAATCGGCGGCGTCGCGCAGGTGCGGGATGGCCTCGCCGACGGCGCGGCCAACCTTGCCCTCAATCAGAATGTGGGCGTGGCGATAGGCCTCCATGGCCTGATCGATGTGCTCCTGAGTCACGGCGGAACCTCCTTGCGGCTGACTACAGTTGTAGAGCGGATTTCGGCGCGGGAATACGGTGGGTTGGCCTTGCGCTCAAGGTGCGTCGGACACGGCTGGACCAGGGCCGCCCCTGGCTCACCCTGTCCACCATGATCGCTGACCTACGCTGGGATCTGGGATATGGGCTGCAGGCGGCGTTTAGTACCGCGAGCGACGGTGATCAGCGCGATGCCGACCGCCGCACCACCTGGCTGAGCCGTCTGGGCGCACCGCAGCCGGTGGCGGTGCCGGAACAGGTCCACGGCGCCGCCATTGCGGTGGCTGGCGCGGGCTGGCACCGGGGGGTCGATGGCTTGGTCCTGGCCCCCGAAGTACCGGCCGTGGTGATTTTCGGGGCCGATTGCCCCGGCTTGGTCTTGATTGGCCCTCGACAGGTGGTCGTCGCCCACTGCGGCTGGCGCGGGGTCGCGGCGGGAATGGTGGCGACCGCGGTGGAGGCTTATCGGACGGCCGCTGGCGTCCCGCCGGTCAGCGCCTTCATCGGCCCCGGCATCAGCGGCACGCTGTATGAGGTCGATGCGCCGGTCCTGGAAGCCTTCGCCTGGCCCGGCCATGCCATCATGCCCGGGCGGCCCGGACGTGCCTGGCTCGACCTGCCGATCGCCATTGCGGAATTGCTGGCCGACGAAGGCGTCTCGCAGGTACGACTCAGCGGCGTGTGTACGGCCAGCGATGATCGTTTGCATAGCTATCGCCACCAAGGTCCGGGCTTAGTGCAGGCGCTGGCGGTGTGGCGCACCGCCTGAGGGCAAGCAGAAATCGCGCACGGGGATCGTGGACAGGCCGCGCGGATACATAAACCAGGGCCATGTCCATGATGATGTATGTGATCACATCGGCCATTGCCGGAACCATCGGCGTGATCGGTGGTATGGCCTTAGCCGCCCGATTGCACCCGCGGCGCGAGCCCAAAGCCGACCCGTCCAGTCCAGACGATGACAGCGCCACTGCGCTCAAGGTGGTCGAGCGCAACCTCGAACGCGAGGCCGCCATCAACGCCGCGATCATCGCCAATGCCGCCGACGGCGTCTGCGTCAGCCATTTCGTCGAGGGCACCCCCAGCGTGCGCTTTACGGTGTGGAACCGGCGCATGGAAGAGATCACCGGCCACGATCTGGCCAGCATCAATGCCATCGGCTGGTTCGAGGCCGTGCGCCCCGATGCGCGTACGCGCGAGCCCGCCCTGGCCCGCACCGAACGCATGAAATCAGGCGAACATCTGCAGTCCGAAGAATGGACACTGACCCACCGCGATGGCAGCAAGCGCATCGTCAATTATTCATCGTCCAAGTTACCGGATACCGATGACGGTATAGTTCATACTCTGGCACTGCTGCGCGATGTCACCGAGCAACGTCGGGTCGAAGACGAGTGTCTGCAGTTGGAAATCCAAGTGCAGCATGCCCAGAAACTGGAAATACTGGGTGTTTTAGCAGGTGGTATCGCCCAAGATTTCAACAATGTCCTCATGTCAGTCCTGGGCCGTGTGAGCCTACTGAGCAATCAGCTCGCGTTGTCGAGCGACGCGCAGCCGCATCTGCGCGAAATTGAAATTGCAGCCCATCGCGCTGCGGAATTATGCCGGAAAATGCTGGCCTATGCGGGCAAATGCCGCTTCGTGGCCGAGCCCATCGACCTGCGTTTCGTCGTCGGAGAAATGGGCCGCATGCTCGAAGTAAGCATCGCAAAAAATGTCGTGCTGAAATACGATTTCGCCGACAAAATTCCGGCGGTCTATGCTGACGCAAGTCAACTGCGCCAGGTGGTGATGAACTTGATCACCAATGCTTCAGAAGCGATCGGCGACCGTAGTGGCGTGATCTGCATCCGCAGCGGCGTGATGGAATGCGACCACGAATACCTGCGCGAAACCTATCTCGATGACGACTTGCCTGAGGGCCTCTACGTCTACTTGGAAGTCGCGGATACCGGCTGCGGCATGGATCCGGAAACGCGTCGGCGCATGTTTGAGCCGATTTTTACCACTAAATTCACCGGGCGTGGCCTGGGCATGGTGGCGGTGCTCGGCATCATTCGCCGCTATCGCGGCGCGCTCAAGGTCTACAGCGAACCGAAAAGCGGCACCACGGTCAAAGTGCTGTTTCCGGCCCTGTCCGGCCGCACGGATTCGAGTGGATCGGTGCCCGCCGTCACCGAACTGGTGTTGCCGCCGGGACTCACCGTGCTGGTGGTCGACGACGAAGAAACCATCCGTGCCCTGTCCAAGGACATGCTCACGAACCTGGGCGTGACCGTGCTGTTGGCTGCCGACGGCCGCGAAGCGCTCGCCGTTTTCGAGCGCGAATCTGCGCGCATCGATTGCATTATCCTCGACCTCACCATGCCGCACATGGACGGCGACGAGACCTTCCGTGAATTGCGCCGCCTCTCGCGCGATGTGCGCGTGGTCATGAGCAGCGGCTACAACCAGCAGGAAGTCATCCAGCGTTTCGCGGGGAAGAGCTTGGTCGGCTTTCTGCAGAAGCCGTACAACCTCACCGCGTTGGTGGAGGCGTTGCGGAATGCGTTGACGGAGCGGTGAGGAGGGAGGGGGGGCGAGTGGCGAGGATCGCTACCGGCGTCGATCGTCTCGCGTCGATCGT
>CAYQAQ010000372.1:0-3560 GCA_964415495.1 uncultured candidatus Brocadiaceae bacterium
GTCGCCTTCATTGCCGTGCAAGATGGCGTTGACCACCACCTCATCCAGGCACAGCTGCAGCCATGGCTCATCCGCGGGCGGCACCCAACCGCGGCCCGCCAGTTCGTGGGTGATGGCCGCCAGAATCTCGTCCTTGCGATCCAAGCGCGAGGGCCACGTCTGGGCATAGATCGGTTCGCCCGGACGGGGCGCCGCTTCGGGGCGAATGTCGAGTGCTTTCACACGGCACTGCCCGCGGCCGGCGCGACCCGGCATTCAGCCACCACCAAGGTCATGTCATCGGCAGGCGTTTGGCCCTGCAATTGCCCCATGGCCGCGGTGACCAGGGCATCACGAACCGCTATAGCACCATGCGCCGCCGTTGCGGCGACGATATTGCGCAGGCGCTCGAGCCCCAGTTGGTTGCCATCGCGATCGGCACATTCCCACATGCCATCGGTAAAGATGCAGACGATGTCTCCTGGCTCGGCGATGCCGCTAACCTCGGTGACATAGGTCTCGTCGTCGAGCACCCCCAACAGCAGCCCCGTTTCGCACGGACCAATGAACGTTCCCGTGCCGGGACGATAGATCAGCGGGGCGTCATGGCCCGCTGAGACATAACTCATCGCCCCTGCTTCACCCAAGCGCACCGCGATCAACGACATGAAAACGTCAACACCGACGTCATGCGCCAGCAAACGGTTGAGCCGGGTGACCACTCGGGCCAGATCATCAGCGCCGCCATCGTGAACGGCACGCAGAAATGCGCGCGCCGTGCTCATGATCAAGGCGGCGGCAATGCCATGCCCACTGACATCGCCAACGATGACATCGACGCCATTATCGCTGACCAGATAATCGTAGTAGTCGCCGCCAGTTTCGTCGCAGGGCCGCGCAAACGAGGCAAAGCGCCAGCGCGGATAATCCGGTGCCGCATCCGGCAGTAATCCCGCCTGGATACCCGCCGCCAATTCGAGCTCATGCGAAAGGCGATCGCGCTCGCGTTCGCTGGCAATAAGCTGATGGGTGTCGATGGCCACTGCTGCTTGTGCGCATAACGCACTCAACACCTGCTCATCGTACTCGACGAAGGGTTCATCGCCGTGCTTGTTGAGGGCCTGGATCACGCCCACCACAGTGCCGTGATGATTGCGCAGCGGCATGCACAAGATGCTGCGGGTGGTGTAGCCGGATCGCCGATCGTTGTCAGGATCGAAGCGAGGATCGTCATACGCGCGGGGAATGTTGACGGTCTCACCGCTGGTCGCGACCGCGCCCGCGATGCCCTTGCCCAACGGCAAACGAATGGCGGTCGAACGCTGGGCGATAGTCGTCCACAGTTCGTGCCGATCGTGATCGACGAGAAATAACGACGTGCGATCAGCCGAGATCAACCTCGTCGCGGCCGACACGATCAGATCAAGCAAGCTGCCGAGGTCCCGCTCGGCGCTCATCGCGCGCGAGACCTCCAGGATCATGGCCAAGTCCGCTAAGAGCCGATCGCGTTCGCTGTCCATCGGTCCAGTATACGCCGATATGTCACGACGGGCAACCGCAGGTGCCGTAAACGATACAGATGCGCGCTCAGCGCGTCGACCCGGGGAAATCCGCCCACGGGTCGTCCAGGAGAGGCATCGAGGTCGGTTCGGCCGGAGCCGGAGCTGGCGGCAGGTTCCACGGATCCTCAGCAACCGGTGCCGGAGCCGGGAAAGGCGTGTCAGTGGAGGGCGCGGGGAACACCGGCGATGGCGCAGGCGTCGGGAAAGTCGGCGCCGGCGTCGGAGCGGGTGCGGGTGCGGGTGCGGGTGCAGCCTGCTGGGCCCCCTGGGGCAGAGTGATCGTTTGACCCACCATCAACCGCGTCGGATCCAAACCTGGATTCAGCTTGGCGATGTCACGCCACTTGCTGCCATCGCCAAGCGTGCGTTGAGCGATGCGTTCCAAGGTATCACCGGATTTGATCACATAGCGGCCTCCCGCCGCAGGCCCACCTGCCACCGCGTCACTCGTCGCCGCACCTGAAGCTCCCGATGCCCCACCAGCATTGGGGATCACCAATTTCTGACCGACCAGCAAGCGATTGGGATTGACGCCGGGATTGGCATCCGCGATCAGCTTCCACCGCGTGGTCGTGCCGTAATATTTCTCACTGATGTCGATGAGGTATTCATCGCGCTGCACGGTGTGCACGCGCGCATCCGCAGGTGGCGCCGTGGTGGCCCCAGAGGAAGTCGGTGCGGGTGATGCGGTTGCCGCACGCGACGGCAGCTTCAGCTTTTGGCCGACCCGGAGATCTTCCGGAGCGATGCCATTGAGCCGTTCGATCTCGCGCGCTCGGCTGGGATCACCCAGTTCGCGCTCAGCGATGCGATAGTAGGAGTCGCCGCGCTTGACCTCATACAGGCCCGCGCTGGCGGCGGTCCCCGTGGCGCTGGGGGTGATCGGCGCAGGGTCGCTCGCGATCACAGGAATGACGAGCTTCTGACCGACATGCAACCCATCAGGATCGACTTTGTTGGCTTCCTGAATCTTTGGCCAATGACGGGTGGTACCGTAATATTGACGACTGATGTCGCCCAGGGTGTCCCCGCGCACCACGGTGTGCGAGCGCTCGGTCGTCGCTGGTGCAGGCGTCTTCGACGCCGCTGGGGGTGTCTCGACCACGATCGGAGCGACCGGCCCCGGCTGTGGACGGTCAAAGGGGCTGGGGCTCGGCGCCGGCGTGGGGAAGCCAAAGGGATCCGGGGTCGTACCGCCTGGGCCAGGCGAGGTCGTCGACCAACGATCAGGAATCGGAGTCGGTAGGAGATCGACCACCGGGGTTTCCGGTTCAGCCGGTGCCTTCTTGGCACCCGGGCTGACGAAAGCCACGACCGATAGGCCGATGCAAACGGCAACAATGCTGCCAGCGACAATGAGTTCTTTGGACATGATAGCTCCCTCGTGCCGGAACACCCCCTACGGTGGGCCGGCGTGTTGGTTATAAGACCGGCACCGAAAGCTCAATCATCCGCCTCGCCGCGAGCCGCCCGTGCCACACGCTGTCTTACGCCATCTGAATGACCTCCTTGCCGATGGCCCGACCCAAATGGCAGCCGACGAAGCGCTGCTGGAAGCCGCCACGGTGCCCACGGTACGACTCTACCGCTGGAACCCGCCCACGGTGTCCTTGGGCTACTTCCAAGACTACGCAACCGTGGTCGCAGCCCTGCAAGCTGCAGGACCGACTCTACCCACCCTGGTGCGCCGCATCACCGGCGGTGGTGCGATTTGGCATGAACATGAGGTCACCTACGCTGTGGTCGGCTGCCTCGGCGACCACCTGCCGAGGCGAACCGCTGACATCTACGGCCGTCTGCATGGCGCCATCTGCACCGCTCTGGCCCAGCACGGTGCCACCCTCGAGCGCCAGAATCAGACCGTCGGTGATCGCCGATACGCGCAGGAACCGCGCTGTTTTGCCAGCCCCGCGGCGGATGATTTAATTCTGGAGCAGGGCAAAGTGCTGGGCAGCGCCGCACGCACCCGCGGCGATCGCGTGCTGATCCATGGCAGCCTCAAGTTGGCCAATAATCCCT
>CAYQAQ010000373.1:0-3555 GCA_964415495.1 uncultured candidatus Brocadiaceae bacterium
GGACCCAGGCCGAATAACTACCGCCGAGCGCCCCTGGCCTTCCCCACCATCCCCCTACACTCCCCCTCCCCATGCAGTCGAGCAAACACGTCTACATCGAGACCTTCGGGTGCCAGATGAATCAAGCCGATACCGAAGTGGTGTTGAGCCGTCTCGCCGAGGCGGGCTATGCGCGGGCTGACTCGATCGCCGCCGCCGATCTGGTGCTCTACAATACGTGCAGCGTGCGCGATCACGCCGAAGCTAAGATCCGCGGGCGGCTCGGCGCGCTCAAGCGCGTCAAAGAGGACCGCCCGGAATTGCGCATCGGGGTCATGGGCTGCATGGCCCAGCGCGAGAAGGAAGCCCTGGTCCAGCGCTTTCCGCACATCGATCTCGTCGTCGGCACCGACCAGTTCGTGCACATGCCGGCCTTGCTGGAGCGGCTGAACGAGCAGGCCCACGTGGTGTCGACCGACTTCGGCGACTTCGAAGATCGCGATTGGGGCGCGACCCGCAGCGAAGGCGTCAACGCCTGGGTTCCGGTGATGCGCGGCTGCAATTACAACTGCACCTATTGCATCGTGCCCTTCACGCGCGGTAAAGAGAAGAGCCGCGACCCGGCTCAAATCGAAAGCGAGGTTCGTCGCTTAGTTGATGAAGGCTTCGTGCAAGTCACCTTGCTCGGGCAAACCGTCGATGCCTATGGCAAAACACTGGGCGATGGCACCAACCTCGCGGGTCTGCTGCGCCGTCTGCACGCGATCGACGGCTTGCAGCGCATTCGCTTCATCACGTCGCATCCGAAAGACATCTCGGATGAGTTGCTCGACACCATGGCCGAGTTGCCCAAGGTCGCCAAGCATCTGCATGTACCAGCGCAGTCGGGTTCGGACCGCATCCTGCGCTTGATGGGGCGGCGCTACACCCGCGATGATTATCTCCGCTTTGTCGACCGTGCCCGCAGCCGCATGCCCGAGGTTGAACTGCTCAGCGACTTCATCGTCGGCTATCCGCGTGAAACCGACGAAGACTTCGCCGCGACGCGCAGCCTCATGGAAGAGGTCCGCTTCGCCGGTTCCTACGTGTTTATGTATTCGGTGCGTCCAGGAACGCCGGCCGTTCATCTCACCGACGATGTGCCGGAACCGGTTAAAAAAGCACGCTGCAACGATCTGCTGTCGCTCCAGCTGCAGCATCAGGAAGCGCACTACGCCGACTTGCATGGCCACGTCTTCGAGGTGCTGGTCGAAGGGCCGTCGAAAAACGACCCCGCGAAATGGCATGGCCGCAATATGGGCAACTTGAACATCGTCTTCCCGCGTGGCGAAGCAGACTTGGTCGGACGGATCGTCCCTGTCGAGATTCTGAGCCACACCAGTTTGACCCTCTACGGCACATTGCGGACGACGCCGGACGCAGGACGCCGGACGCAGGACGCGCACGCATGAGCGACTTCTTCGCTGTTAACGGCACGGTCGTTCCTGCGGAGCAGGCGACCATCAGTGTGCTTGATCTTGGATTTCTGCGCGGCGTCGGTGCCTTCGAGACTTTCCGCACCTATGGCGGCGGCCATCCGCATGCGCTGGGCGGTCACTTGGCGCGTTTATGGGACAGCGCTGCTGCCGTTGGCATCCAACCGTTCTTCAGCGAAGCGGATATTCGGCGTCTCGTGGCCGACATTCGTCTGCGCAGTGGCCTCGATGAATTGCGGGTCAATCTCATTGTCACGCCGGGGCCGCATACGCATGGTGTGTTTGGCGCGGCTTCGCCGACCTGGGTGCTGATTGCCCGCGACTTGCACGCCCCCTCTGAACAGCTCTATGCGAACGGCGTGACCGCGGTCACGTTTGTTGCCGAGCGCCATTTACCCGCGCACAAAACCACCAATTATCTCGTCGGTCGCACCGGCATGATGCTGGCCGATCAGGCGGGCGCGCATGAAGCGTTTTATGTCAGCCCCGATGGTTTCGTGACCGAAGGGGTGACCTCGAACATCTGTCTCGTGCGCGGGAACACGGTGATTTCGCCGTGCGCCAATTGTCTGCAAGGCATCACCAAAGGCGGCATTCGGCCCATCGCCGAAAGCCAAGGTCTGCAGTGGACGGAAGCGGACGTCACGCGCGACGAGCTCTATGCCGCCGATGAAGTGTGGATCACATCCGCCGTGCGTGAGTTGCTGCCCGTGGTCGCCGTCGATGGCCACCGCATCGGGACGGGGAAACCGGGCCAGTGGGCCTTGATGATCCGACCGCTGTACCATCAGCACTGCGTGGACGAAGCCCGTCGCGATGCCGGGATTTCCTGATGACCCGTGATCCTGGGCCGCGCCTGCTCGCGGGACCGGCGCATTTTATCGTCTGCGAAGACCCCGCCTATCTGCCCGCGGGCAGCGGCGAGCATCTGTATCTGCGCTTAGAAAAAGAAGGCCATACCACCGATGCGATCGCCCAGGCGCTGGTCAAGGCTTTCCGCGTGCCGCATCACGCGGTCGGCTATGCCGGGCGCAAAGACCGCCACGCAATCACCGAGCAATGGTTTTCCGTGCATGTGGCGGACGACGCTGGTTTGGCCATTTTTCCCACGCTGCTGCCACCGGGTGGACGCTGCGACGTGCGGGAAGTCAGCCGTCACCGCAATAAGCTGCGTCTCGGCCATCTCGCGGGCAATCGCTTTCGCCTCGGCATTACCGGCCTGGCCGAAGACGATCTGCGCCAGCGCGCGCTAATTCTGGAACGCGATGGCCTCAGCAATCGCTTCGGCCCGCAGCGCTTCGGCCACAGTGGCGCGAACGTACCCTTGGCCGCGGCGTGGGCCGCACGTAATTGGGATCAGGTCGCGCGCTTGATCGTCGATGGCGGTCGTGGCTGGGAACCCGGCGCCGATATTCCGCCCGGGTTCCGCAGTGGTCCTGAGGGCAAAGTCGTGGGCGCTCTGCGGCGCGGTCTGACGCCGGAGAAAGCCCTGCGCGCGGGCGGTGAAACCTTGCGACAGCTCATCGCTTCAGCGGCGCAGTCTTTGGTATTCAACGCCATCGTCGATGCGCGTATTGCGCAGGGCCTGCTGCATCGTCCGCGCGTCGGTGAATTGGCGGCGATTCGCTCCGGCGCATTCTTCGCGGTGGACACGGAATCATTGGCCGATGTCGAACGCCGCGCACTGCCGGGCTGTTTGGAGGTCATGGCCACCGCACCGTTACCTGGATCGAGTTGTCGCCATGGCAGCCCCGAGACTTTGGCCGACGAGCACGCGTGGTCCGCTGATACGCAGGTGCCGTGGTCATGGTTCGATCGCGGCGAGCCCCTGGAAAGCCCGGGCGAACGCCGACCGGTGATCGTACCGCTGCGGGCCTCGCCGGTGATAACGGTCGTCGATGACCACCTCCTGTTGGAACTGTCCTTGCCCGCTGGTGCGTATGCGAGCGAAGCGCTGGCGCAGATGGGCATCGCGATGCCGGTTGATCGCCGGGGCTGACGCGTTCAGCGCAGCTGACGGTCGGCTTCGCCGGCTTCCATCGGTCGGACCCAGGTCGGCAACCCGCTGAACAGCCAGCCAATGGCCAATGCGGCAAGGCCC
>CAYQAQ010000374.1:0-3537 GCA_964415495.1 uncultured candidatus Brocadiaceae bacterium
TCGAAGGGGCCGCCGGGCACGGGCTCGCCCCAG
Organism: uncultured candidatus Brocadiaceae bacterium; assembly: GCA_964415495.1. GTDB lineage: Bacteria > Planctomycetota > UBA11346 > UBA11346 > UBA11346 > CAYQAQ01. The sequence continues at coordinate 34 of CAYQAQ010000374.1, forward strand.
TCATGGGCGATGACGTTAGCGCGAATACCGTTGGCGGCGCCGACGGCAGCGACGCCATCACGCACGACCGGGTTGCCATCAGCGAAGACGACCTCGGTCGCACCCAGGCGCAACGCCGAGAAACCGAGATGGCCGCGCCCACAGCCAAGATCCAAGACGCGCAGACCACGGCATTCGAGTAAGCCAGAGAGATCGCGCGCTAACCGTTCGCCAGCTGGCCAGGCGTAGACCCCGGTGTGGTCTTCGGTGTTGTCGGCGGGAGCCGGAAAAGCGGTGGGAGGAACAATGAGATCGAGCATGGTCATGAGTGAAGCGGGGTCCTGAGCCGAAATGCCAAGCCCTCCTGGAACCCAGGACGGCAGGCGAGCGGCCAGGCAGTGACCGCTCGGTGGAGGGTTATCGCACCCTTTCTCAGGAAGACACGCAGGATTCGCTGTTCAATCGACAGCCAGTCCGCTGCACCGAAAACAACACGCTCAGCCCAGGTGCCGCGCCACTAAGCCCGGCAGCGCGCAGAGACCGCGCGCGCTGACCCCCGGCAAGACATGGCGGGCATGACGACGAACCTGCCAGCTCGCTTGCCCCATGGCACAGCCGTGGCCGGCCCACTGGATCATCTCGAGGTCGTTCGCACTGTCGCCCACTGCCCATACGTGCGCTTGGGCGACGCCCAGCAGACCAGCCAGGCGCTCCAGGCCCCAGGCCTTGGTGATGCCGCGGCGGCTGACCTCGAAGCGGTCGTCCTGGCTGATGACCACATGGAAACTCCCCGCGAAATGCGCCTGCACCCGCGCCGCAACGGCCGTCAGCCGGGCGGGGTTGGCGACAAACATCAGCTTCAGGCTGGGCCCCTGCCAGGGCCGGAAGCGCTCAGGCACCACGGCGATCGGCACTGCGTAACGGCGCTGCCAATCGCGAGTGTGCTCCGAGTCACGGTTCACGATCCAGGTCTCGGCATCGGGATAGCCACAGATCACGCCGTCCTCGCCAACCAAAGCCGCGATAATCGCGCGCATATCTGACTCATCGAGCAGGCTGGCGGTCAGCGCCTGTCCCAGCGCATGGCCGATCCATCCACCATTGAAGCACACCAAGGGCAGGTTCAGCCCCAGGCGCTGCTGCACCCACCGCGCCGTCACCAAGGGGCGACCGGTGGCAATGGCGACCTCGACGCCGAGCCGCCGGAGCTCAGCCACCGCCCGTTCATGCCCAGCCGACAGCACCGACTGCTCATCGAGCAGGGTGCCGTCGAGATCCAGAGCGACCAAGGTGCGCGGCATGGCGGGTTTGTAGACCCAGGAAGTGCGAGCAGCCACCGCCTTCTCAGATGGAGTCCAAATAAACCTTGTCAAGCCAGAGTGAAACTTTAGAGTCTGTTCAAACCCTTACCCAGGAGCCTATCCCATGCCCTCGTTCAACAGCGTGACCCTGCTCGGCAACCTGACCCGCGACCCCGAACTCAAAACCCTCGCCAGTGGCGGTGCCGTCGCCAACTTCGGCTTAGCCGTCAATCGCCGCTGGAAGACCGATGGCGAGACCAAGGAGGAAACCACCTTCGTCGACTGCGAGGCCTGGGGCCGCACCGCCGAGCTGATCGGCCAATACCTGACCAAAGGCAGTGCCTGCTTGGTGCAAGGTCGCCTCAAATACGACACCTGGGAAGACAAGGACGGCAGCCGCCGCAACCGGCTCAAGGTCGTCGCCGAGCAGGTCCAGTTCATCGACCGCAAGGGCGGCGGCAGTGATACCCATGAACACGGTGAAACGTCAGCGGCACCCGCTCCGACTTGGCCGGCCAAGCGGGCACCAGTGGCGGCGGGCGTGGGTGAGGATGATGAGCCGCCCTTTTAAGAGCGGAGCACCCCTCTTCGCACGTGCAGTCAGGCCTTGAAATCGAGAAAGCCCTGGCGACTGGAGCCGGCCGAAACGCTGGGGCCGTAGGCCGTGACCGCGACAGGGGTCCCGGTCAGGTGGTCCAGAACGCCATTGATGACGGCCAAGGAATGGCGCAGCAAGGCCTGGTTGCCGAGGTTGGCGTGTTCGACCTGCTGCGCCAGTTCGTGCAAGCGATCGATGCGATCGGCTAGGTGCGGATGATCACTGGCGAGGGCTCCGGCCAACACGCGTACGGGCGTGCCGGTAGGCAAATTGAGCGCCTTGGCCAAGCCGGCGAACAAGCGAACGCGCACGGTGCGCAGTCGCGCCAGATCGGCGACGGCGCGTTCTTCACGTTCAGCAGCGGCGACGATGTCGGGCAGGCAATTGGCCACTACGGCGGCGCGCTTGGCCTCGGCGGCAGTCAGCAGATTCCGGCAGACACTTTCTTCACGCTCCAGATGGGCGCTGAACAAGGCGGCGGCTTTGCTGGTGTCCTTTGCAGCGGGATCAAGGGGCAGCATGGGGTGGCTCCGGCGGCGTGATGGTGGGACGATCGAGTTGACGCACGATAAGGGCGGCGATGCCGAGGCCGCCCGCGGCTTCGTCCGCCAAGCGCGCATGCAGCAGTTCGGTGAATTGATCGTTGGCCGGGCTGCGGGCGAATGGGCCGTCTTCGTCGGCGAGATCGATGGAGCGCGCATGGCTGAGCAACGAGCGCAGGAAGACCCCCTCCAGATCCTTGGCGACCGCTTCGAGGCGTTCGCGCTCCGATGCGCCGCGAGGAACCGAGGTGATGCCAGACGTGCCGTCCATTACATCACCACCAATTCGCCGTACAGTGCGCCAGCACGTTGGATCGATTCGAAGATGGCCACCAAGTCGCGCGGTCGCGCGCCAATGGCGTTGAGCGCATTGGCGATGGCTTCCACCGTCACGCCTTCGAGGACGGTCATGGTACCGGGTAACTGCGTCGGCTTGGTGCCGATCGGCGCCTCGACGAAACGCTCACGGGTCACGCCATCGATAAAGACGGTGCGTTCGATGATCTCACCACCCGGGCGCTCCTGCAGGCGTTCGGTGCGCGGTTGTACACGCAAACTGAGGCCACCATGGCTGACCGCGACCGCCGCGATGCGCACGTCACCGCCGGCGACGACCGTGCCGGTGCGGGCATTGATGACCACGCGCGCTTTGCGATCGGGCGTGACGCGCACGTCCTGCAGCTGAGCGATTACCGCCACGAGTTCGTCGTCACTGGGTTTGGTGGCGAAGGACAAGGCAATCATGCGCGCATCGATAGCCTGGACGCGGCCGGGCCCAAAGACGTCACCGAGTGCACGCGAAACGCGATTCGCGGTCGCAAAGTCGCCTTCGCGTAGCACCAAGCGCAACTGATCGCCGAACAGCAGAGATTCGGGCAGTTCCCGTTCGACCAAAGCCCCCTGCGACAAAATGCCAACGGTGGTTTGATTGCGGTGATCCACGCCGGTGGGTGCCAAGCCGGGGCCGGCATTGCCGACGCCACCGATGCTGACGCCACCCTGGGCAACGGCATACACGCGTTCATCCGCGGCCACCATCGGCGTCTGCAAAAGTACGCCACCCGCCAAGCTGGTGGCATTGCCC
>CAYQAQ010000375.1:0-3502 GCA_964415495.1 uncultured candidatus Brocadiaceae bacterium
TATAGCACGTGCTTAGGTGTAATCAATCATAACTTGCTGATGATCGGCCCGCCCGGTTCGGGAAAAACCATGCTCGCACGGCGATTACCCGGCCTGCTACCGCCGCTGGAGCGCGATGAAGCGCTCGACGTCACCCGCGTGCACAGCGTCGCCGGCCTGTTGCAAAACGGTGGCCTGATCCGCATGCGGCCATTTCGCTCGCCGCATCACAATGTCAGCAGCGTCGGCTTGATCGGCGGCGGTTCAGTGCCGCGTCCCGGTGAAGTGTCGCTCGCGCATCACGGCGTGTTGTTTCTCGATGAATTGCCGGAGTTCCCGCGCACCGTCTTGGAGACCCTGCGTCAGCCGCTCGAAGACGGTCACCTCACCATCAGTCGCGGCGGTGGTCGCCTGCGCTTTCCCAGTCGCTGCATGTTGGTCGCGGCGATGAATCCGTGTCCGTGCGGCTATCTCGGCCATCCGACCCGGCGCTGCGTCGACAGCCGCGATCAGGTCCACCGCTATCGCAGTCGGATCTCGGGTCCCCTGCTCGATCGCATCGATCTGCACTTGGAAGTTCCCGCGCAGCGTCCCGATATCATCGCCGATGCCAACCCCGGCGAATCGACGGCGGTCATCCGCGCCCGCGTCATCGCTGCGCGCCAGCGCATGCAGACACGCCAGGGCTGCGCCAATGCGCGCCTGACGCCGAAAGCACTCGCCAAGCACGTGGTCCTTGCTGCGGCCACGCGCAAGCTGTTGACCCAGGCCGTCGAAGCGCTGGGGCTGTCGGCGCGCGCGTATGATCGCATTCTCAAAGTCGGGCGCACGATTGCCGATCTTGAAGGACGGGACGTGGTGAGCTTGGAGGATATTTCCGAGGCGATTGGGTATCGGATTCTGGACCGGCCGACGGGGTGAGACTGAAACAGGGCGATGCAAGGCAAGGCGAGCCCAGCCCTCCTGCAAAACACCGAGAGAATCAGCCTTCTGCGCCCAACCGGTTCAGCCCCGTCCGCGCCAGGTGCAGATACCCGGTCCCGATGGTCGCCAAGCGGCGATAGCCTTCGACCGCATCGTCTTTGCTGCCCAAGGCTTCGGCCAAGGCCGCGGCGAGGGCACCGATCGGTTGGAAGACGTGATCATTCTGGCCTTGCAGCAGGGTATCCCACACCAATTGCCACGGCAGGAAGCCGAGGCCGTAGCAGCCGAGGCGCGCGGCGTAGAGCACGTGCGGATCGGAGCGGTCGGTTTCAAGCACGTCAGTCAAACGGAAGCAGGCGTCGAGGTCGTCGCGCGCGGTTGCCGGTACACCGACGCGCTGGGCGATGACGGCGCGCAGGACGATCTCGAGTGGGCGCAGCTCCATCGTGCTCATCGCGCGCAGCAGGAGCGTACCGCAGTCGCGGTCAAGCAATCCGAGGATGTCGTGGACGAGATCGCCGAGTTCAATCGCATCGATAGAACCGAAGTGCAAGAAGAAAGCGATTTCGGATAAATCGTCGCGGTCGCGCAGGCGGGCGGCGAGGCGGTCGTACTCAGCTTGCGTGCGACGCTGGCCGCCGGCGAGGTGGAAGCCGAGGCCGGACAGCCGTTCGGAGGCGCGGCGGTGGGCGTCGATTTCGACTTCGTTGTCGACGTCGAATTGCTGATTGGCCCAGCGGTGGGCGTCGAAGCGCAATTCTTGCGACAAGGTCGCCAAAATGAGTTCTTCGTCAGGTGATCCACGGATCAGCAAGCGGACGCGCTCGAGGTCACCCATCAGATTGGGAGCCAGGCCCTTTTCCTGGACGCGTTCGCGCAAGTGCGGCAACAGCAACAGGCTGAAGCGCGAGCGCACGAAGTCACCAGATTCCTGATACGACAATACCACGCGCACCGCTTTGTCGATGCTGCCGCTTTGCTCCAGCACGAGGCGGGCAAGTTCGAAGATCGCGTCCTGCGACAGCGGGTGTTCGAGATTCTCGGACAAGAAGAGGCGCAGTTCACGCTCGGCCTGCGCGGTGTGACCCGCGCGCAAGAAGGCGAGGCAGAGCATGAAGTCGGCTTCGATCGCCAGCTCAGAGTCCGGATGATCGGCGAGGAAATTACGATACTGATCGATCGCCTGCGGAAATAAATTCTGGCGTAGCAGTTCATTCGCGACCGTAAACGCCGGCACCATGAGCGGCGCACTGCGTTGTTCGACCGTGAGATGATGAATCACGGCGTGACTCTCGAAGCTGCCCAAGGCGATCTGACGCGACAAGGGACCTGAAATCGGGCAGGTGTCCTGGACCACCAAGGGTGGCTGATCGTCGAGCGTGACCTGTAAGCGCGAACCGACGATTTCGATCGTGATGCGCAGATTGTGCAACCGCACTTTGCGTAATTGGTCGATGGCGGTGGTGCTGCCGCGCCGCAACGGGCGCAAGGTCAGCAATTCGGGATACAGCAGTTCGCATTCGCTGTCGCAGCGCGCGATGGCCAGCCAGCGGCCGCCGAAAGAGCCGACGCGGAACTGGTAGCAGGGCGCCGGTGGGACACCACGCAGGAAGATCCAGAATTCGCTGCCGCGCACGACTTCGGCATCGATCACGACGCGCAGGTCGTTGCCGATGTCGAGCGACAGCGGATACACTTGGAGGCCCCAGCCACCGATCAGCAGCCCACCGAGTTCAGGGTGCATGACCTGACCGACGGGTTCGGCTCCGTAGGCGCGCGGGGCTTCGCTGAACGGCCCTAGACCCGGCGTGGCGGCAAAATCCCAGCTGCCGACCGGGCTCCACGCGCCTTCACGTTCGCGCTCCAAGCGTTGGCGTTCGAGTTCGCTGTACGATGCCGACAACTGTGCCAGCAGGTCGCGCAGATCACGCCCCATGGTGTCACAATCGCGGTAACGATCCTGAATCTCGACGGCCAGGGCGCGTTCACACAGCTGGTGCAAGGCCCATGGCGATTCCGGCCACAGATCGCGCAAAGCACTGCGGTCACCGGCGAGAACCCGTTTGAGAAACTGCGGCAGTTTTTCCTTGTTGCCCATTTCCGCTGGCGTGCGCAGGGTCAGCAATTCGAAGAGGATGACGCCCAGGCTGTAGATGTCGGTGCGCCGATCGGCTGCGCTCGCATCGCCACGTGCCTGTTCGGGCGACATGTAGGCCGGTGACCCCAGGACTTCGCCCAGGTGGGTATGGCGATCCAGGCGACCTTGCGCCGCCGTCATCCGCCGTGAAGAACTGGTACGGAAACTAGAACTGCGCGATCCGCGGCGCTCGGAATGGCGCACCACACGCGAGGTATGGCCTTTCGATTCACCGTGCTCCGACGACTTGCCATAGGCGGTGGTCGACGGGCGATGTTCGTCGACGTCGATCGGTTCCAGTCGATTCGAAATCCGCGTCGCTGCATCGGGACGCGTTTCTTTGCGTTCGTGTCTGGTGGTGGTCGGCGATTGCGGCAGCGGATCCAGATCGTCCGGCCACGGCGTGCGGATACGCTTGAACGTATCCTGGGCGGCACTGCTGATCTGCTGGGTCCCCTGCGC
>CAYQAQ010000376.1:0-3501 GCA_964415495.1 uncultured candidatus Brocadiaceae bacterium
TTAGACAACCCCTACGTTACCCCCACAGGTCGATGAGGCCACCATCTCCGTTACGCTGGGGAACCTGGCCGAGTACAGCGATGCTCAGATTTAAAAATTGTATCATCGTTCCTGCAACGTCATCGGCGTTGCCGTCTTGTTGATCCTCGGCGCCCTGGTGCTGGCGGGCCTTCTCGTTACGACCGCGAACTCCGGTCTAGAGCTCAACATTTCCATGCCGATCTTGATCATCATCGGCATCATGGGCCTGTTCGCCTTTTTCGGCGCTAAAGAACTCTTCGGACCGAATCGTGTCACGCATGCGGAAGTCAAAGCAGCCTATAAAGCCACCAAGGCGAGGCAGAAGCGCCGCTAATGGGTTTCGACAGCGATCTTCCCTGCGGCTTGCAAGGCACTGCAATGGCATTCCCGTGGAAATACATGATGACGCAAAAAACTCAGTCAGCCATCATCCGATGCCCGCACCACCAATCCGGCCCCACAGCCGGCGAACGTGGTCGATGCTGAAGACATGTCGGTTAACGCTCAGAACGTTAAGATCATCACGCAGAACGGCGTGGTTACTTTACGCGGACCGGTCGCCAACGCGTCGAAACGCACCCAGATCGCCAATATGGCTGGGCGCATGCCTTCAGTTGGAAGTCGCCGCTCAGTGAACTGAAGAGCAGCGGTTATCGCGTCTGCGGTAACCGCTGCAGCGTGATTCAGGGCACTAGGCGCGGCGGGTCTGCCGTCCAATCCCACACCAACAACGTCCGTTGGGCGGGATCGTAAGCGGCCCACCGCGCCGCCTCGATAGCACCGGTGCCCAGTATCTGCAGCTGATGTTGCCAGCGCGGACCCGGACCACTGGTAAACCATGCGGGCAGGCCGTCCGCCGGGTGGGCAAAGTCCCACGCCGGCGGCGCGCTGTTGGCCGGGAGTTCCTGTAACGGCACCCCACCGGCGACGCGAAGGGCGTCTTCTGGGGCGACGCCGACCAAGCGGAACAAATAGCGATGATTACCACGACGCGGGAGCAATGCAGTATCGACGCGTTCGGCGCCGGGCGGCAACACGCCCGCCATTGGAATCATATCGAGGGTGCTCAAACCCGTGCGAATCAACCAACCTTGCTCGTCATGTGGCCACTTGCTGCGCACCGCCAGATCAGCTAAAGAATGTGCCACCGCATCGGCCACTAGAGCGAGATCTTCAGGTTCCCGCTTCGGCTGCCAATTACTGCGCGCCCACATCCAGGCGTTGAGACGCCGCGTGTCGGGATCATAGGCGGCGAAGATGCCGCGCGATAATCCTCCGGGCGGGTATTCTTCGTAGAGTCGCACCCGGGAGCCATCGCTGCGCCACCACGCCGGCACACGCCAGGGATCATTCGAAGAACCCCACGGCCAGTCATCGGGTGGACGTCCATCGGCCGGAGCACGGGTACCCGGCGGAAACTGGAACAGCCGATCGACTTCACTCGCATCGATAAGGCACGACAAACAGTTAACGAAGCCAGATTGATCAACGAAGTACCGCAGGGAGATATCGCTCCAGGACCTCGGCGCGGCCCCATCTAAACGATAACCCGCCGTGAGCAAATCCGCTGCCTCCACGTTGACGAGTTCGATATTGGGCAGATTGCGATCGCGGCGTTCGGCTTCGCTGCCTTCGCGCATAGCAGCCACCATGCGCACGCCAAAGATCATGCCCAAGGTGACCGCGCCCGTGACGAGCAGGGTTTGCATAGGTGAACGACGACGTTTCATGGCAGGACTCCACGCGCGCGCGCCAACAGCACTGCCGCTACGTGCACGGCATGGGCAAAGCGTCCGTCTGCAATCGCCGCATCCACGGCGCTGCGATCGAGCCGCAAGACCCGGATATCTTCACTCGCATCGGTGCGCTGCGCTTGCGGCTGCGCAGCCACCGCAACAGCGAAACAATACCCGCGCGCGCGATTGCGCGCGGGCTCGGGCCACAGGGCACCGAGGTCCACCGGCGCAGCAGTAGCGATGTAACCGGTTTCTTCCTGCAACTCGCGCAGCGCCGCCGTGGCCGGATCTTCGCCTGCATCGAGATCCCCTGCGGGCAGTTCCCAGGTCACGCGCTGAGCACCGTGCCGATATTGTTCGACCACCACCAAACGCCCGTCGCTGAGTACCGGCACGACGCAGGCCCAGTCATGCTCATCGAGCACGTAAAAAGGATCGAGTACCACTCCGCGTGCGGTCGTCACGCGCTCCGCATGCAGGCTGAGCCAGCGATCCTCGACAATGGTACGACGGCTGTGCACCGTCCACGCTGACGGCTGGGGATCGCTGAGCTGCGGAGTGGGTCCTGGGTCGGGCATGGTGAGGCAGTGTGGCAATGACACCGCGCGGACCAGGGTGGTTCTGGCCTCGGCCGAGTCTGCGCAGACAGTGCTGCCATGCCCGACGACGCCAAACGCCACCCACCCGAGGCCGCATTCGACATGCTGCCCCCGTTGGAGGTTCCGCTCATCGACACCCATTGCCACCTCAGCAATGGCCGTTTCGATGCGGATCGTGCTGAGGTCATCGCGCGCCTACGTCCAGGCGGCCTGTGTGCCGCAATCAGCATTGCCACCGGGCTGAGCGATGCCGTTGCCGTACGCACCTTGGTCGCCGCGTATCCGGACCTGCTGCATTGGAGCGTCGGGCTCGATCCGTTTTCCTGCCACGAAGCCGGCGCCGAGTTCCCCACTGCATTGGCCGGCTTACGCGCGCTGCTCAGCGAAACGCGCGGTACCGCCCAGGCACCCAAAGCCCTGGGTGAGATTGGCCTGGAATATTTCCATCAGCTGAACCCCAAACCGCAACAAGCCGAACAGCTCGCAGCACAACTCGATCTCGCCGCTGAGTTCGCACTTCCGGTCGTCATCCATTGCCGCGATGCCTTCGATGATCTGTTCCCCATCCTGCGCGATCACCCGCGCAATCGCGGCGTCATCCACAGCTTCATCGGACCACCCGAGCATGCCCGCGCCTGGCTCGACATCGGCTGGCATCTCAGCTTCAATGGCACCCTCACCTTCAAGGCCAACCAATTTCTGCGCGACGCAGCCCTATTGGTTCCTGCCGATCGTTTGTTGATTGAAACCGACGCCCCCTATCTGGCACCGATGCCCTTTCGCGGCCGCCGCTGTGAACCGATCCATGTTCGTCACACGTTGGAACTGCTCGCCAATATCCGCGGCGAGCGACCGGATGACGTCGCGGCGTGGACGACGAAGAATGCGTGTGAGCTGTTTGGGATTGGGTTGCCGTGGTAAATCATTGCCCCGGTCCGGGAGTCCGGAAGTCTTTAGGAATAAGATCTATTTGGCGCTCATGAGGATCTCTAAAAAAATCGGTGAACACCGTTTCTTTCGTCTTTCTACGGTTTTTCCGAGAATGCAGTGGGCATGAACGCCCTACCCCGTCAAGCTACGGTGTAACTTGGTGAGCGCCCGTCCGAGATGATCACAGCGGTCGTGGACCGGATGATCGTGATCGA
>CAYQAQ010000377.1:0-3501 GCA_964415495.1 uncultured candidatus Brocadiaceae bacterium
CCGGGCGTGGGTGGCATTGGTGGTGGCAGACAATGGCGCGCCCAAACGCAGGGTAACGCGACGCAGGGGATTCCAACAACGGGCAGGCGAGCGACTGGACAGCGCGCCCCACAAACCGTGCAGATGCGATGGGATAATCGGCACACCTGCGCGGCTGGCGATGCGCTCCATACCCGCGCGGAAGCTGTCCATGTGACCGCCGCGGGTGATCTTGCCTTCCGGGAAAATCACCACGACTTCACCAGCGCGCGCAACGGCAATCGCTGTTTCGATGCTTTCGGCCAGCGCGCGGCGACCGTGTTCGGCGCTGATCGGAATCGCTCCGGCGATGCGTAGAATCCAGCCGACGATCGGGGTTTTCAAATACGTGCGATAGACGAGGTAGCGCGCCGGGCGCGGCAGGCACGAGCCCAGAATCAAACCGTCCGCGTAACTGAGGTGATTGCAGATCACGACGCAGCCACCGTGCTCGGGCAGGTGCTCGAGGCCTTCGAGTTTCATGGGATAGATCAGGCGCACGATGCGCGCCAGTGCCCACGCCCCGAATTGCCGCCGGAAGCGCAGCGCGACGATGGCGGTGATGACCAAGGCCAGCCACGCCAGCGTTGCAAGCACGGCAGGTGCCGACAGGCCGATCACGCCAGTCAGGGGCAAACAGAGCGCAATCGTGCCGAGCATGGCCAAGGTGCCGACCATGCCGGCGCCGGCCATGACTTGGTTGCGGGTCGCGAGCGGAGCGCGGCGCAGCAGCAGATTCTGCAGCGGTACTTCCCACAAGCCGGCCCCGATGCCGGCGACAAACAAGGCGACGCGGAAGCCATCGACGTCGAGACGATGATTGGCGACCGCCGTGCCGGTCAGCGCCAAGGTGAGCGCTGCAAGCGCGGCACCGAATAATGGTAGGCCCGCTGGAAACGCGCGACTTTCCCAACGCGGTGCCAACAGCGCGCCGACGATGATGCCCAGCGACAGCACCAGTGCTAAACCCGCGCTGCCGGCTTGACCAAGTTCGTAGATGTGCTCGCCGGTGGCGATCACTTGGATTTGTGCCGCTACGGCCAAGCCCCAGAAGCCGCCGAGTGCGAGAGCTGGCGTGACGAGTCCTGGACCACTGCGCAAGGCGAGCAACGGCGCATGCAGTGCGAAAGGCCGCAGCGGCGCCTGTGGATTCGAAGCCGGTAAAGCCGGGTACCACAGGGAGGTTACGGCGCCTACGGCTGCCAGTACCAAGCCCGCGACCAACAAGGCCATGACCGAAGATACCTGCGGCAGCACCTTGGGATCCGTAACAGCGGCTAAGCCGGTGCCGGCGAGAATCGCCACGATGGTCACCGCCTGCAGGATGGCATTGCAGTGGCCGACGCGGGCTGGCGCGGCCAAGTCGCTCACCAGGGACAATTTCGCCGGCGAGAAAAAGGCGCTCTGCACGGCAAGGCCGGCCAAGGCGATGAAAATCAGCGGTACGCTATCCATGGCGAAGGCCCAGGTGCCAAGGGCAACCAGTCCTAACTCGATCCAGCGCACGGCCTGCGCGATGCGGTTGCGTGGCAAGCGATCCCCGAGCGCGCCCGCGAGGGGGGCGATCAAGGCGAAGGGCACCAAGAACACCAAGCCTGCCAGCTGCATGAGCATCGCCCCGCGTTGCTGCGAGGACTCCGCGTCCATGCCATGACGTACACCCCAGCCAGCGAGTGCGACCAGAAACACCTGCTTAAACAGGTTGTCATTGGCGGCCCCCGTCGCCGAGGCGATCACGTGGGGCAGAAAACGATGGGGGGTAGCCATGGCATCAAGGTAACGAACGATAACAAATGTCAAGGGCGTCCTGTCGTTGCCGTCCTCTCCAACTCATGATAGACAGGATCGGTATGCAGGTTGCCGAGCGCGAACAGGTCCTGGTCATCACGTTCCAGGCCGAACACTATAACGAGCTGTGGACCATCCTAGAGTCGCATCTAGCTGCAGGCCGCCGAGGGTTTGTGCTTGATTGCAGCCAGGTCCGCTTCCTCAACAGCCTGAGCATTGCCGCGATCATCACCGCCCGCAATAAGCTCGGTCAAGCCAACGCCAAGCTGGTGTTGGCCTCGGTGGCCGACCACGTGAAATCGGTGTTCCGTATCCTCAGGCTCGAGCGGCTGTTTGCGCTGGATATGACGGTCGATCAGGCGGTAGCGGCGGCGAATTAGGGGCATTGCCCCAGTCCGGAAGTCCGGAAGTCCGGAAGTCTTGCGGTAAGGAGTTGGTTCGGCGCTCATGTCGGTCCCCGTATAACTGAAACCATCTCGTTTTGGCATTTGGACCTGTGCAACGAAACTTCCGGACTTCCGGACTCCCGGACCGGGGCAATCCCATTGGCACGCCCATAGCGTTACTCCTGATATGAGACCCCGATTCCCGGGGTCCTGTCGTGGGGAACCACCATGCGTGTTGCGCTCTTGCTCATGGTTTTGGGTGGATCGGGTGGTTTAGCGGCTGTCGATCTGTGGCAGGCCGAGACCCTCGCCGATGGCAACCTGTACAGCGATCAGGTGGCGCGCCGGACCGGTGATTTGATCACCATCCTGGTGCAGGAAACCACCCAGGTGACCGAGAATCAGAAGACTGAGACGAGTCGCGAGAACACCTTGGGTGCGTCGGTGAACATGATCCCCAACAGCCCGAGCATCCGTGCGCAACGGGGTGCCAGCACCGAAGGCCGCCTGCCGGCCTTCGAATTGGAATCCGCCAAGGACTTCACCGGCGAAGGCAAGTACACCGCACGCGGCGATGTGCGCGCGACCATCACCGGACGCGTGCTCGATGTGCTCGACAACGGCAACCTGGTGATCGAAGGCCGCCGCACCGTGCGCGTCAACGCCGACGCCAAGACCATCGTCGTCACTGGCGTCATCCGCAGCGCGGATATTCGCTCCGACAATACGATATTCTCTGAGAAGTTGCACGGCTTCCAGGTCGCCATCGAAGGCGAAGGCCCAATGAGCCGTGCCCAGCAAGAAGGCTGGTTGTCGCGACTGTTTGATGTGGTGTGGCCATGGTGAGTCCTACGTCTTATGTCCTATGTCCTAGGTCCCGCCGCATAGCGACGGGCGGAGAGCAGATCATGGCGATTAAGTCACCGGCTCATGATCGCGCGACATCACGCATACGAGACCTAGGACCTTTCCTACTCTGCATCCTCCTAAGTCTCGGGGCGCCACTCGCTGCCCAAGAGGCTGATAGCGGCGTGAGATTAAAAGATCTCGCCGAAATCTACGGCGTGCGCGACAATCAACTGCATGGCGTGGGCATCGTCGTCGGTTTGCAAGGCACCGGCGACAAGAGTCCGGCCACGGTGCGCATGCTGCGCCAGTTGCTGGCCAGCAAACAGCTCAGCTTCAGCGAAAACGATCTCACCACCGACAGTGTGGCGATGGTGGCGATCACAGCGGAATTGCCGGCTTTTGCGCGTAAGGGATCGCGTTTGCACACGCAGGTGTCGTGCTTGGGCAATGACACCAGCTT
>CAYQAQ010000378.1:0-3498 GCA_964415495.1 uncultured candidatus Brocadiaceae bacterium
CTCGCCAGCCAGGTTCCCCTCCTCATCGTGCTCGGCAGCCAGGATGACCTGACTGTGCGCGTGCTGGTCGACCTGCCCTCCCGTCTGGGCGATCGGCCGTGGGCAGTGCTCTTTCAGCCGGGCGTGCCGCATCACCTGCTTGGCGATCAGGAGTTCATCATCGCCTGGCTCGAACGCATCGTGGATCGGCGCTTGGATCCGTTGACCGGGAAGCTGCGGCAGCTGGATCTCGCTCAGGGAGTTCGCGGCACGCTCGCCTGGAATCGGCGCTTTCTGGTCAGTCGCATCGGACTGCTGGATCCAGCCAAGCCAGAACCTGCCACGACGACTGGCACGCATTGGCTACCAGATTCAGCACTCGCGGCCGACTGGCTGGTGGCCAATCGGGTCGGTGCGATCAGCGATCTTCTCGCACTTGAGGAAATCGCCGCGACCGTCAGTGCTGCGCCGGCCAACGTGCGCATCGATGGCGATCTCGCGGAATGGGACGCGCTCCCGCAGGATATGAGTTATCCTGCTCAGATCCTCCCCAGCGGTCTCGGCTGGCAGGGGCCAGACGATTGCCGCGCCCGTTTCGCCATCGCCGCCACGCCGGATGCGCTGATTGTCGCGATACGAGTCGACGACGACCAACTTCATCTCAGTGGGAGCGCTCCGTGGCATCAGGACGGCATCGAACTCCGCCTGGATGCGCGGCCGACCCTGGAGCGCCTCGCCAACCACGGCGGCGACGAAGGTAACTCGTTCCTTCTGGTCGCGGTCGGCCCAAATGCTGATGGTCCGACCTGGGTCAATAATGCCGAACGTCTCCAGGCGGCGGGCATCCAGGTGGCGGCGCAGGTGGATACCCGCGGCTATGCCGTGGAGATCGCAATTCCGCATTCCTGGCTCGATGCGCAGCAAGGCGAACCATGGACTCGCGCTCGCCTGAATCTGGCGATCAATGACCGCGATGGCGAGCAGCGACATCAGCTCAACTGGCGCCCCGACTGGCGCAGCGATGCGACCACGCTCGGAAGCGGCACGATCGTTCGTTCGGCTCACTGACTATCTGTGCATTTTACAGGGTAATGGTTGAACGCTGGTATGCATATAATCGCATAACGCGACAACGGGTATCATCATCTATAGTCCGCTTTGCGGTCCCAAAGGTCGGTCACAATGAGTCTATTTGGAACCTTATTAGGCGAACATATTCCCAGGAGGCCTTTGATGCTCAGTAATGCCCGATTACTCCTTCTGGTTGGTGCGCTTGGCCCCGTGGTCCTGGCGGCCGAGCGTTCCGTGGTCTTCCCCGCTGACGGCATCGTCGATGTGACGCAGGCGCCCTTTGGCGCGATGGGCGATGGCAAAACGGATGACACCGCTGCCATTCAGCGTGCCCTCGATGCACACGCGAATGGCAACATCATCATCTATTTGCCAAAGGGTACCTATTTGGTGTCGGATACCCTGCGCTGGGGCAAGGGCAGCCGCGGTGGGCTGGAGCAGAAACGCATTATCCTCCAAGGCCAGGGCGTCGAACACACGACCATCCGCCTTAAGGACAACTGTCCCGGCTATGAACGCTACGAGCGTAAGGACGATCGCGTCCCGCAGAAATCGAAGGCCGTGATCTGGACCGGAGAAAAACCGGCGCAGCGCTTCCGCAACGGCATCCGTGATCTCACGGTGCACACCGGCAATGGCAATCCAGGGGCGACGGGTATCCAGTACATCGCCAGCAACCAGGGTAGTCTGCGCCACGTGCGCATCGTGCACGGCGAGGGCGGCGGCGCGGTTGGTTTGGATCTCGGATACACCAACGAGCAGGGCCCGTGCTTGATCCAGCATGTCGAAGTGCGTGGCTTCGACTTCGGCATCTATTGCAACGGACCCGTGAACAGCATCACGTTCGAATTCATCACCTTGAGCGGTCAGCAGCGCTTCGGCCTCTACAATGACGGCCAGTGCATCAGTATCCGTCATTTCAAATTCACCGGCGAAGTGCCCGCCATCGGGCTCTATCGGCACAACGTGGTTGCCGCGATGGAGAATCTCGCGCTCACAGGAACGGGTGCTGCCAAGCAGCGGCCTGCCATCCTGTGCGAGCAGGCGTACCTGTATGTGCGCAACCTGAAGACCTCCGGCTACGCCATGGCCATCCGCAATGTTGCGGGCGATAAAGATTACAAGCGCAGTGGTGATGTCGCGGGACCCACGGTCGCTGATTGGTGCAGCCATGTGCCCGACAGCCTGTTCCCATCGCCGACCACGCACCTGACGGTGCCGGTCGCGGAGACTCCGGCCGTGCCGCTGTATCCGCTCACCGAGTGGGCCAGTCCCAAGGATTTTGGCGGTGATCCCAATCAGGACGTCGATCACACCGAGGCGATCCAGAAAGCGATCGATTCCGGCAAGAAGGTGGTCTACCTGCCACGCGGCAGCAGGGGTTGGCGCATCGACGGCACCGTCGAGCTGCGCGGTAAGGTCGAAATCTTCGCCGCGCTCGAAGGCAGTCTGCGTGGTAAAGGCACTCTGCGTGTCGCCGATGGCAGCGCCAAGACGGTGTGGATCGACCGTATGGACTTTCTGTATCAAGGCAATTCGATCGAGCAGGCGTCACGCCGTTCGGTGGTGGTCAGTGGCGTGACCTTCGGCAACGGTTGGCTGCGACTGCGCGGTGCAGGTGATGTTTTCCTGGAAGACGTATGCATGGGTCGCCTCGAAATCCCCAAGGGTAACAAGGTGTATGCCCGCCAACTCAATATCGAGTGGAAGGGTGACCAGCACTCGGAGATTCCGCACAAGATCGACAACGACGGCGGTCTGCTGTGGGTGCTGGGCTACAAGACCGAGATGGCGGGTGGGGTCAGCCTGACCCGCAACGGCGGCACGACCCAGATCTTCGGCGGCATGATCTATTCGCAGGGCGCGCCCAAGAACGAGCCGATGCTCACCGTCGAGAACGCCCGGCTCAGCGCCACCCTCGGCGAGGTCAGCTGGAATTGGGACAGACAGGGGTTCCACATTCTGCTGCGCGAAACCCGCGGCACAGTGACCAAGGATTTGCCCGGCGGTAGCAAGAACGGACGCTATTGGCACGCCAACAATGCCAGCGCGGTGCCGCTGATCGTAGCGGCGTCGCGCTGATCATGCGTTCTCGCGCCATCGTCTTCCCCAACCCCGTTGAAGTTTCACTTGAGGAGCAGGACCTTCCCCGCACCCAGACCAGAGGAGGTCCTGGTGCGTGCTCGGGTCTCCTTGATCAGCACCGGCACCGAACTGGTCGCGCTCCACAACTGCTACCCGCAGGAATCCTATTGGGCCGAGCGGGTCCGCTATCCGTTCCGTTATGCTGGGTATGCCTTGGTGGGCGAGATCATCGCTATTGGATCGCAGGTGCTGCCTGAGCGGCACGGCGAGCGCGTGCATTGCCGGGTCCCGCATGCTTCCAGTCTGGAGATCGAAGGCCGAGGGGCGCCAAGCCCAGGGTGGGCACCGAGGGCACGAAGGAGG
>CAYQAQ010000379.1:0-3461 GCA_964415495.1 uncultured candidatus Brocadiaceae bacterium
CGCAACCTTTTATGCCCAGCTGGATCGACCGTCCTGGGCCCCACCGGCGGCAGTGTTTGGTCCGGTGTGGACGCTGCTCTTTCTACTCATGGCTGTGGCCGCATGGTTGGTCTGGCGTGTCCACGGCGATGCTCGCGTGCGCCCTGCGTTAACCCTGTTTGGTATTCACCTCGTGGCGAATGGCCTATGGTCATGGCTATTCTTCGCCTGGCGCTTGGGTGCAGTGGCAAGCATCGAGGTGGTGGTGTTGTGGATTCTGATCGCGTTGACCACCGTGTCCTTCTGGCGTATACGGCCTTGGGCCGGGGTGCTGCTGTTGCCCTACCTGATGTGGGTAGGGTATGCCGCGGCTTTGACCATGACTTTGTGGCAGCGTAATCCAGAGGTCCTCGGATAATCCGTGCAGTCACCAACCGCAACAGCACTGTGAGTGACGGAGTTGGTGGAATGAATCTCAGCGCATCATTATACCGTTAAAGGCGTATCTTTCGAGGAATGGCGGTTTGTTGTGGCGACTCGGTTTGCCCTGGTAAGGGACCCGGGACAAGATCGGTGATAGACAGCGAAGCATGGGGAACGCGAGCCCGTTTCGCGACCGTCTTCGCCGGATATTTCGGTTTGGCCGCATTCCTCTCATCTATTCGCTGAGCACGTTTCCCCTTCTTCGTTCCGGCCTTCGTGCTCGCAGCGGCTTTGTGAGAAGAGCGATCTTTCGCCGGGGCAATGGCCTCGTCTTCGGCCACATGGCCATCGCGAGACGTTTGATTGGTGCGTTGACGCAACCCCGACAATAGTACGCGGTTGTCGTCAATCCTTTGGGTGGGTCGTTGCGATTTCTCGTCTTGCGACCGTTGTCACCGAGGGAATTGCGGTTGCTGTGCTGCCGAGGAAACCGGTTGTTTCCCGACTTGCGCCGTGGCGCATCAAACGCTGTTGACTCCGGGCGGTTTTAGTGCGGCGAAATCACTAATCGGCGATACATCTCCGGCAGTCGATCGATCATCCATCGCGCGGAGGTCGCCATGAGCACGTCCCGACATAGCCAGCGCCCCACCCAGCGCCACGGTCGTAAGCCGGTGACCGGCAGCGTCCGTCGCCACGATAGCGTCGGCGCACGACGACGCAGTCGTCTGTCCCTCGGCGCGGGCATCTGCTTGTTGGGCCTGCTGTGCATGATCGTCGCCGGCATGCTCGGCGGCCCGGCTTCGCCTGAGAACAGCCAAGGAGCCGTGATCATGCTTTTCGTCGCCATCCTCGATGGCGTCGGTGGTCTCGCATTGATCCTGTGGGGCTTGATCGCGGCCGAATGAGCAGGCATTGCCCCGGTCCGGAAGTCCGGAAGTCTCGTGTGCGTGATCGGTGAGCAAAACCGAAGCCAACGTGGCGCGATGCGTACGCATGATAAGCGCGGAGCATGCACTGCCGGGAGACTTCCGGACTTCCGGACTTCCGGACCGTGGCAATGCCCCTACCGTGCAGGCCCGTCAGCCGGAAGGGTTCTCGTCATGTCGCTCAGTCTTGCCAAGTCTCCGTTTTTTGCGCGTCGTCAGGGCCCGGTCGTGGTCGTGGTCATGGACGGTGTTGGTATCGGTAGCGGCTATGCCGGCGATGCGGTGGCGCGCGCGCACAAGCCGGTGCTCGATCGGTTGATGGCCAGTTGCC
The DNA here is from genome assembly GCA_964415495.1 of uncultured candidatus Brocadiaceae bacterium. Taxonomy (GTDB): domain Bacteria; phylum Planctomycetota; class UBA11346; order UBA11346; family UBA11346; genus CAYQAQ01. The sequence goes on from CAYQAQ010000379.1 coordinate 1,663, forward strand.
CGCATACGACCTTGCGCGCGCACGGCGTGGCCGTGGGCATGCCGTCGGACGCCGACATGGGCAACTCCGAAGTCGGCCACAATGCTTTAGGAGCCGGCCGCGTATTCGATCAAGGCGCGAAGCTGGTCGCCAATGCAATCAGCAGCGGCGAGATGTTCGCCGGTCAGGGCTGGCGCGAGGTCGTCGCGCAAGCGACCGAACGCAAAGGCACGCTGCATTTCCTGGGGCTGTTCAGTGACGGCAACGTGCACAGCCACATCGATCACCTCCAGGCGATGATCGTCAAAGCCAAAGAAGCCGGCGTCGCGCGCGTGGCGGTGCACATGCTGCTCGACGGTCGCGATGTCGGCGAGACCTCAGCGTTGGATTACGTCGAACCCTTCGAGGCCTGGCTGCCGACCGTGCATCCCGGTTACGTCGTCGCATCGGGCGGCGGCCGCATGCAAATCACCATGGATCGCTACGAAGCGGATTGGTCGATGGTCGATCGCGGCTGGCGCACGCACGTGCTCGGCGAAGGTCAGCAATTTCCCTCCGCTGCCGCGGCCGTGAAAGGCCTGCGCGCGCAGCAGCCTGGCGTCATTGATCAAGATCTGCCGCCTTTCGTCATCGCCCGCGATGGTCGGCCGATTGCTCCCATCATTGACGGTGATGCGGTGGTGTTGTTCAATTTCCGCGGCGATCGCGCGATTGAGATCAGCAAGGCGTTCCTCGGCATTGACGTGCCCTTCGACCGCGTGCGCGTGCCGCACGTGTGCTACGCCGGCATGATGACCTACGACGGCGACATCAATCTGCCCGAGCGCATTCTGGTCAAGCCGCCGCTCATCGATCGCACCATGGGCGAATATCTGGTCGGCAGCGGCGCGCGCATCTTGGCGTGCAGCGAGACGCAGAAGTACGGGCACGTGACGTACTTTTGGAACGGCAATCGCAGCGGCTACCTCGATAAATCACTTGAGCGCTACATCGAGGTGCCTTCCGACAATGTGTCTTTCGATCAGCGACCGTGGATGAAGGCGGCCGAGATCACCGACGCCACCATTGCCGCCCTGGATGAACTCGGCAATGGCTTCGGTCGCATCAATTACGCCAACGGCGACATGGTTGGCCACACCGGCGTCTTCGACGCCGCGCGCATGAGTGTCGAAGTGGTCGACCTGTGTCTGGGTCGCCTGCTGCCCGAAATCGCCAAGCGCGGTGGCATCGCCCTGATCACTGCCGACCACGGCAACGCCGACGAGATGTTCGAAGTCGACAAGAAGGGCGGCGTCAAAGTCGAAAACGGCAAGCCGAAGGCCAAGACCAGCCACACGCTGAACCCCGTGCCGTTCATCGCCTACGATCCGGCCTTCGCGGGCGAATACGATCTGGTCGCGACCGGTGCTCCTGGCTTGGCCAACGTCGCCGCTACGGCCCTGGATCTGCTCGGCTACACCCCGCCCGAGGCCTATGCGGGGAGCATGATTCGGTTTCGGTAGAGCGGACCATTGCCTCGGTCCGGGAGTCCGGACGTCCGGAAGTCCGGAGTTCCGGAAGTCTATCGGTCGTAGGCGCTGTGGCGTTTGCGGTGATGGCATCAGTGCCATGCCGGCCTTCGTTCTCCTTTCCTCACTGACGTCGGCATACGAGACGTCCGGACCTCCGGACTCCCGGACCGGGCCAATGAACGCCCCTTGCGCCTCCCGCGTTTCTCGGAGTACACTGCCCCTCAATGGGCCGTCCCTCTGATGATCTCACGTTCGATGTGCTGGCCGGCAGTGTCGACCTGTTGGCGGCCAAGGAGCGCGCCGAGGCCG
>CAYQAQ010000380.1:0-3460 GCA_964415495.1 uncultured candidatus Brocadiaceae bacterium
GCTGCAGGATCTCCTGCGGCAAGGGTCTCCTCTGCGGCCGCAGCCCTTGGCTCACGGTCGAGCGGCGCACATCGATGCGGCCGGTGTCACGGCGACCGGGAACGACATCACGGCGCGGAACCGCATCGCGGCGCGCCGTCGTGTCTCGACGATTCGGATCGCGACGCGTGGGGTCCACACGTTGGCCAGGCCGAATATATCCGGATTGCCCCGGACGCCGGGGAGGCTGCCGCATCACCGAGACTGTGGAGAGCCCAACCGGTCGTCAAGCTAGGAGGGATGCTTTCCTGAGAAAGCGCACCATCACCCCACGCTTCAGTCCCCGGAATCCTCTCCGGCATCGGCCGAGGTTCGGTCGAACAAGGTCAGGTGCTCGACGGGATCCTGACTGGTACCGGACTCCAGCTGGCCGAAGAAATCAGCGACCAAGGCAAAAAAGGCCGCGCGGTCAGGAATCCGCGCAAAGCGGTCGCGGAAGCGGCGCACGCCCGGCAGGCCGTTGCAGTAGAAGAAGGTGTATTTGCGCATGACGCGACAGCCGCGTTCATCACCAAAAAGGCCGCAAATGAGGTCGAAGTGGCGGCACAACAGATCGCGACGCTCGGCCCATGAGGGCGCGTAGGGCTGCCCGCCCGTGAGTTCTGCTATCAAGTTGCGGAACAGCCACGGGTCGCCGCACGCGGCGCGACCGATCTGATATCCGTCAACGTTGGCTTCATCTTTGGCGCGACGGATCGCCGCTGCGGTGTCCATGCTGCCATTGACCAGGACCGGCACCGGTGACCACCGTTTGACCTCGGCGACGGGCTCGAGTTCGATCGCTTGGCCGTGTTTACTTTCGCCCGTGCGGGCATGAACGAAGAGCGCATCAGCGCCGTTGTCGACCGCCGCGCGCGCGACCTCGAACAGCGTGCGATGCTCGGTGTCGAAACCGAGGCGCATCTTCACCGTCACCGGCTTGCGCGTGACCGCGCGCATCGCCGCGACAATGCGCCCGACCTGTTCGGGCTCCCGCATCAAGGCGACCCCGCAGCCGGACTGCTTGGCCTTGCGTACCGGACAGCCGCAATTGAGGTCGATGAGGTCCGCACCGCGCTCATCGAGGGCGCGCGCCGTCTCGGCACATAACTCGGGGTCGCGGCCATACACCTGCATCGCCAACGGACGCTCAGCCGGCACGTTTTCGGTTAAGATGCGGAAGCGATCCTCGGTGCCGGCATTGCGGTGCGCCAACGCCGCCACCATTTCGCTCGCAACTAAGCCGCAGCCGCCGACTTCTTTAGCAATAAGGCGAAAGGCAACGTTGGTGAAGCCGGCCATCGGCGCCAAGCAGAGGTTGTTCTCCAGCGTGAGGCTGCCGATGGTCAAAGGGTGGATGTAGCGTCCATTGCCACGGTCCGGAAGCCAGGAAGTCCGGAAGTCCGGAAGTCGTTGCGTCATGTGGTCTCTGGCGTCCTTAAAGGGCAAGGTATGCGAAATCAAGCGTCAGAACTTGCTCGATACCGGGCATGGGAGACTTCCGGACTTCCGGACTCCTGGACTCCCTGACCGAACTTCACCGTTGAAAAATCGGCAAATAATTGTTTGGAATTTGCAGAATGATGAGCGCCATCGCGCTAGCGTAAGGGGGTCCGTAGCTTTCCGGCTGGGTCCACGAGCCGTCCTCATTCTGGAGATCGGCAATGGTCTTCCACGCCTTGGCCCAGTAGCGGTCCCAATCTTCCGGATCGGGGCTGTGGAAGAGAGCCTGCGCGGCATAGTATTGACCATACCAGTACCAATCGCCGCGCCCGCTGAGATGGGCTTCGACGTGACGATTGAGGAAACGCAGGGCCGGGCCCAGCACCGGATCGCTGGTGTCGTAGATGCCGGCACCGATCAGGCTCATGGTACCTGCTGCGCAGCGCGGCACGCCTTCAGGGCCGTTGGTGCCCCAGCCACCGCCGCTGGTCACGGTATAATTGAAACTGCCGTCGGTGTTGGCGCAGCGGCGCACATAGGCCAAAGCGCGGTCAATGACCAGCCGATTACGTTCACCACCGATGCCGACGTTGTTGGCGGCGCGAATCGCCATGATCTGGCAGATGGTGACTGAAATGTCGGCATCGATCGGCGCCGGCATATAGCGCCAGCCGCCTTCGCTGTTTTGACTGCGATGGATGAGATCGATCGCGGCTTCCAAGGCGGTCTTCACCTGCGGATCGGGCGACATGCCATAGCACTCGGCAAGATAGAGCGTGGCGAAGCCATGCGCGTACATGTTGCCCATGCCGCTGCCGAGGTAACCCGTCATGCGGTCCTGGGCTTTGATCACGTACTGCAAAGCCTTGGCACTGGCCTCGCGATAGCGACCGCGCGTGGGCGTGTGACCGCCCGCGAGCAATGCCATGCCAGCAAGCCCAGTGATGCCCGCACCATCGCCCATCGCACCATCCGGCGACTGTAAGGCGACCAGCGTTTTCAGGCCGCGCTCGACGACCGCGTCGGGTGTCAACGCCGTCTGCTCCGCCGCCAAGCCGCCCATGAGCAGGAGGACCACCATGCCGGAGAGCGCAGGACGGAGAACGCTGCTCGTCATGGCTGTTCTTCCAAGAGTTCGAGATAACGACGATACAAGGGCAGCGCCTGCGGCGGCAGATGCTGTTCTAATGCTTGGCGCAATTGTTCGCGCCGTTCTGGTGGCAGATGCATGTCGCCGGATTCGTGACCAGGATCGACCAGAATGCCTTCACCAGGACGTGCGGAGTTGGGTTGCGTATTGGTCGGTGAGGCCTGCTGCGGATCGCCTTGCGCGGGATCACCCGGGTCGGAGGGATTGCCGGGATCGGAGGGATCGCCCTGTCCGCCGGGCTGCTGACGCGGATCACCTTGGGGACGCCGCTGCTGTTCCGGTTGCGGGGGCGGCCTGCCACCACCGCCGTCGGGCGGGGCCTCGGCCTCTTCCAGGATGCGCCGCAACGTCAGCACCGCGAGTTCCTGTTCATGACGCGTGGTCAATCCGCGTTCGCCATGCCGGAGGCGATATTCCGAACTGGCGGTGGCGCGGCTGGCACGCTCCAGCAGCACGGCGGGACGTGATCCGGGGCGGGCGTTTTGACGCAGCAGTTCAACCAAGTCCGCAATCGCCTTCTGATCTTCTGCCAATTTCGGCGCGTTGGTGACGGTGCGGCGAGCGACTTCTTCCTGCATGGCGGTAAGCAAGGCGAGTTCAGCGGCCGGTGGGAATGGTGCCTGTTGGCCCTCGCCGCCGCCTTCCTGCTGTTGCTGGCTTGGCTTGCCCTGCGGCATGGCATCGACGATGGCGAGCAGCCGCGACATTTCGTATAGGGCGATCTTTTGCAAAATGATGCCGCGCTCACCCAAGGCTGGGGTAGCCAAGTGGGCGACCACGCGCTCCACCGCGACAGCAACGCGCTCCAGCGCGCCTTTGGCGATAGGCATCTGCTCCAACGGCGGCAGG
>CAYQAQ010000381.1:0-3456 GCA_964415495.1 uncultured candidatus Brocadiaceae bacterium
ATAGACAAGTTCCTATTCTTTTTTGATGTGGTGAATAGATAGCAAATGTTTATAAGTCAAAAAGCTTTTTAGTTTGATGGCATCACGAATACTGGTATCACCTGCCGTATAGGTGTTTTTGGAATTTTTCTTGACCGTATATGTTGCATCTGTGGCAGTTCCGTCTTTATCGGGGTTGAAGGTTACTTCAATAAATCCTTTCCCTTTTTGGGCTTTGGTCAAGAAAATGTTTTCAGTTTCATCATACACCAAAGTTTCGGTTGATGATTGGAAGAAATCTTTCAATGCATAGTAAAAGGAACTTTTACCGCTTCCGTTTTCACCATAGATAAACAGGTTTTTGCCATCCACATTGAATTCATTCTTTCCGTAGAATGCCTTGTAATCCCGTATTTCGACTTTCTTAATTCTCATTTATTCCCTCATTGAGCCCTTCAATTAATTTACTTTGATCCATTAGTGAGCCCTTTGTGAAAGACGTAAACCATTGATATACAACAGTAACATCTTTGTTTTTTAGTTCGCCTTGCGATATTTGAGCCCTTTGTGAGTCCATTGCTTATTCTTTTTTTGAGCTTATTCTTACTATCTCGCCACTTTGGCGAGATTTTGGCGAGAAAGAAAAACAGAGACTTGAAGAAAGGCTCTTTTCTCGCCACTTTGACAAATAAATGGCGAGATAACTAATCATTGTATAGATATTTTGTGCTACGACCTGAGCCAACAATCGTAAGTAATCCTTTATCAACCCAATCTCTTAAATGACGTTCGGCTGTTCTAGAAGTCAAACCGCTATATTCAACAAATTCAGTTTTAGTGACAGGGCGTTTCTCTCTGAATATTTCAAAATTCTTTAAATCCTCGGTGCTCAAATCATCAATACCACTTTTTCCAACTACTTCTTTGACTCCTTCAGTAGTTCTTGGAAAAGTCAAAGTCAGGAAAGGTTCTTTAAAAGTGTATTTTGGAATGGGCAATCCGTATTTTTTATTCAATGATTTAAAGGTTTTCATTCCGAATCCTTTTTCTTCCACATAATCCATAAGACTAAAAGCATAGGTGATGATGTGATTGCGACTGATTGAAGAAGCTTCAAATCTATTCAGATCATCCAACGAAATGGACGGCAAAGGTTTCCCCGGGCTGGTTACTATTATTTTATCTTCATCAATTTTCAGTTCACACTTAGCACCTTCAATCTCATAATCCCTATGTACCAATGCGTTTACAATTGCTTCACGTAGAACATCTGGTGGAAAATCCGGAACATCTTTTCTTTTAAAAGCACTCGTGTCTTTGGATAAGGGTAAAACTTTCAATAACCATTCTTCAATTTGATCGGGTAAGAGCACTAAGGCTTGGTCAAAATCTTTAGGTTCTATTTTATTGCCTCCGTAAGAAATGTGGGCTTTTAGAACGGCATTTTTGAATTTGGTTCTAGGATTCTTACCAAAAAGCAAGACACCATAACCTGTAGGAACGTACACTTTCTTATCTTTTTCCCACTCCATTGCACCAAAATCAGCCAAATATTCTAGAAATGCTTCATCTGTGGGTTTGAAGTCCAATTTTGCCTCTTTGATAAATTTCTTTAGTGCTTCATCTGAAAATTTACTGACATCATAATTGTCAATGGGCATTTCAATAGCTGTGCGCAATTCTTCTTCCTCTTCGGATTCTTTTTTACGTTGAAGGGCTTGCTTTAAAAACGCTTTGTTTTCTTGTTCGATAACTTGTTGAAACTCTCGTTTGAACATTTCATAAGGCACTTTGTGTTTTTCCAAATGCCTAATACCCTTGCCTTTAGGGTCTTTGTCTTCAATGCCTATATAAACTTTTTTGATTCGGGCATTGGTAACCCTACGGCAACACGGAACTTTGGGTGGATTTCGCTCCATACAAGGTTCCAGCGTTGTATAAAGAATACAGCCTTCCAGATTTTCATTGTGCAATTTTCTTTCCAGTAAAGTGTATTCTGCGTGGTCGCCTTCCCGCAGTTCGCCTCGGTAGGCGGTTTCAATTCTACCATCAGGAAAAAGTAAAACTGCACCCACTTTAGGTGGAACTTTACCATCTTCTCTTGGCTCATTCACGCTTTTATTCATCACTTCAATGGCCATTTGCATCAGTTCTGTATGTGTATATTGTTTCTTCGCCATTTATCCCATTTTCAAAATTTCCCAATTATTTCGATAGGCTGCTGCCTTGGAACGAAGCATTGAAAGGTTGATTCCTTTTCTGTTTCCTTTTGGGTTGTGATACATTAGTTCTTTCAGATCATTGTGTGGCAGCACGTATATTTCAGGCAGTACCAAAGGGTCACTCATTTTATTTAAAAAAGAAAGAAATACCACAAAGTGATTGGGCTTGTCGGCTTGGTCATCCACATTATCCAACGGAAAGAGGGTTGTGCCTTGAAGCCCTTTTACATCAATGGTTAGTTGCTTTTCATCATTTAGGTTGAGTATGATGTCTATCCCTTTTTTATTGCCCAAGGTGATGTAGGCATCAAAACCCTGACGGTAAAGTATAGACAGTACATAGTACTCAGAAGCTAAATTGGTATTGTATCCTTTCATTTCAACGCCTCCTTAATTATCCTCACTTCCTCCACACTATCCAGTGTCTCAATGGCAAAGCGAACAAGGTGGTTGGGGTCATACAAACGCTCAAATTCACTTTGGATGATAGCCAACTTCTCTTCTTCACTCATATTATCTGAAATGGGCTTTAAATCTCCCAAATGCTTGAGGATTTCTTTGCCTGCTGATTTTATTTCTTCGGATAGGATTATTTGATATACTAAAGAATCTAAAACTGACTCAAAAAAATGTGCATTAATTGAACTAGGATTTGCCCTTTTCTGAACTAATAAATAATCAACAAGACTTTCAATGGTGGATTTATATTCTGATGAAGGTTTTGGAATCGGTAGAGTTTCCAAAAACACTTTTTTATATCTGAATTTACCTACTAATTCACCGCCTGCATAAAAGCAGCGAAATAAATTCGTAATTGGTTCAGAATTCAGGAAAGCTATTAGCCATTTTAAGGATTCTCCTTGGATAAAAAATGTTGTTGCTTCTGGGTACAATCCATCTAGGTCAAGATTAAATTGAGGTTCACTTACAATTTCTGAAAAAATTATTTTCGGTTTTGCAAAACTATTGTAGTATTCTACAGAAGGATTATTGTATCAAAGATATTGAGACTTCACAAAAGAGAATAAAGGTTTGCCAGGGTAAAGGTGGTAAAGATAGATATACATTGCTGCCTGATACGATTGTAGAACGATTAAGACAATTTTATATTGAGGAAGGAAAGCCTAAAGAATTTTTATTTACTAGTAAGCAAACCAAAAGAGCTATTCATGTAAGGTCGATGCAAATAGTAGTTAACTCAGCAATGGAGAAAGCAGGATTTAAAGGTAGAGGGTTTACTGCTCATACCTTACGA
>CAYQAQ010000382.1:0-3434 GCA_964415495.1 uncultured candidatus Brocadiaceae bacterium
ACCGTCACGCGCATGGGCGGCAGTGTGGCGGAGGTCATGCCGGTGCAACACCAGTGACGCCTAATTCCCGCGCTTGCGCCAGGACCAGCGGCAGGCCTTCGGCAATCAGCGCCTCCTGGGCGGCGTCAGATACCCCCAGGCTCCAACGGGCGATGAGCAGGTTGCGGCGGAAGCGCTCGTAACCAACGCGCCGAATGGCGCGGCCAGCGAAATGCAGGTCGAAGGTCGCGGCGGTGACCGCCAGCAGATCGGCATCGCGCTCATCACCGTGCAAGCGCGGATCGTCGGCCACGGGCGCGAAGCGGTTCCACGGGCAGACCTCTTGGCAGAGATCGCAGCCGAACCACCAGCCTTCGAAACGCGCCGCCAGCTCGCGCGGCACGACGCCCCGGTGTTCGATGGTCAAATAACTGATGCAGCGTTCCGACACAACGCGCCGGCCCTGCAAGGCGGCGGTGGGGCAGCGGACCTCGCAGGCTCGGCACGACCCGCAGCGGTCCTCGCCATGCGCACCGCGCTGCGGCGTCAGCGGCGCTTCGGTGAGCAAGGTGCCCAGCACCTGCCACGAACCGCGCGCGGGATCGATCAGTAGCGCATTGCGTCCGATCCACCCCAGTCCAGCGCGCGTTGCCAGGCTGCGCTCATTGATTGGTGCCGAGTCGGTGGTGGCGCGATGACGCCAGGTTTGGCTGTGGCGCGCATTCAATGCTGCGCCGATGCGTCCTAGTTTTGGTCGTAGGACATTGTGATAATCCTTGCCGGCAGCGTAGCGCCCCCGGCGCAAGGATTCGTCACCGCGCTCCGGCTGATACGCCATCGCTACCACCAAGATCGCCAGCGCGCTAGGCAGCATCGCCGAGGGCCGCACGCGCAGATCGCGCGTTTCCGCCAGCCACGCCATGTCGCCCACGCCATCAGCGAACAGCGCATCGAGATCCTGTTCAGGCAATGCCTCGGGCACCGGCGCTAACACCGCCATCGCGTGCAGGCCTTCGGCAGCGCAAAGCGCGGCGATGTCGGAGAAGGGGATCATTTCATCGAAGTCCGGGAGGCCGGAAGTCCGGGAGTCCGGAAGTCTGGCAGCACGACGGTTTCCTTGGGCTTACCCATAGCGATAGGATGACTGGATACACCCCCGTTTTCGGCCAACGACTGCGCATGGTGGACTTCCGGACTTCCAGACTCCCGGACCCGTCACCGTCACCGTCACCCCCAAATCCCACACAACCCCAACGCATCGTTGAGATCATGCATGCGGCGGCTGCGGCCGCGGCCGGTGTCGCGGCCAAGGCGCTGCACGGCACCCGTGAGACTTTCGCTGCGGCCTAATGCCCAGCCGTGTTCCAAGGCATGGCGGTAGGTGGGCAGGTCCTCGGTGATTTCGGCGGCGATGCGCATCAGCCAAAGAGCACGATTTTCGGCAGGCGGTGGCAACAGACCGGGTGAACCTTCGTCAGTCGTGTACCAGCGTTCGTCCGGGCCGATGCGGATCGGGGGTGTGGCGAGTCGCAGCGGCGCGGCACCGGCACTTTGCCCGCGCGACGACGTCACCGTGGCGTCGGCTTCACACCACAAACTGGCGACCAAGGTCGCGGCATCGTCAGCGAGCAGACACGCGCGATAGCGGCGTGCCCAAATACTGCCGCGCGCGTCGTGAATCTGATTGTGGCGACGCGCGATGCGCTGCAGCAGCGTCTGCATGAAGCCCGACACCGAGGTGAGCCTTTCGCGCAAGCGACTGGCCGGAGTGCTCGGCGAACCGCCGCCCGCAATCCAGCGGGCGCGAATCCATTGTTCATCGCCGGGCAAGCGATCGAGGTGCTGCATGACCAAGCGCAACCGCGTCGGCGTCGTCGACCATGCATAGCAGCGGCATTCAAAAGCCGCGCGCACGGTTTCGATGAGCTGCGGGAGTTCGGCGGCCAAAGGCTGGCTGGCTAAGAGGGGGACGCCGAGGGCGGTCTCGACCTCGATGGCGTAGCAATGGGGCTCTCCTAAAAGGGGCGTTCGGGCTGGCATGAAGCAGGTCCTTCACTGACCGTCGACAGTTTTCGGGAGTTTTCGACAGGGAATTCAGTGACAGACAATGTAATATGGACTTGAAGCCTAGGTCAACGTTAACTATGGTTCAGACCTCGGAGACGCGCCACCATGGCCATCCACCCTTTAGCCGTTGTCGACCCTCAGGCGGACATTCATCCGACGGCGACGATTGGCCCGTTTTGCGTCGTCCAAGGCGCGGTTCGTCTCGATGAGGGCGTGGAACTCAAAAACCATGCGACCGTCTATGGCCGCACCCATATCGGCGCAGGCACGATCCTGTTTCCGCACTGCGTGGTCGGTTCCGATCCGCAGGACCTCAAGTTCCGTGGTGAAGACAGCGAGACGCGCATCGGCAAACGTTGCCGCGTGCACGAATACGTCACCGTGTCCAAGGGCACGGCGGGCGGCGGCATGGTGACCGAAGTCGGTGATGATTGTCTGCTCATGGCTGGTGCGCATATCGCGCATGATTGCCGTCTCGCCGATCATATCGTCATCGGCAATAACAGCCAATTAGCCGGGCATATCGTGGTGGGATCGCGCGCTATCGTCAGCGGGATGGTGGGCATTCACCACTTCGCCACCATCGGCGAAATGTCCTTCGTCGGTGCCATGAGCGGCGTGCGCAACGACGTGCCGCCCTTCTGCATCGTCGAGGGCCACCCCGCGGAAGCGCGCACGGTCAATGTCGTCGGCCTGCGCCGCGCCGGATTCACCGATGAGGAAGTCCGTTCGCTCAAGGATTGCTTCCGCATTCTGTTTCACGATCGCGATCGAACGCGCCGCGAAGCCTTGGCCGAACTGAACGGCCTGACTCTCGCGGGGCCCGCGCAGCGCCTGCGCGACTGGGTCGCCGAACAGCTCGATGTCAGCGTCAAAGGCCGCCTTCAGGAATCCTTCCGCGGTAAGCCGGCCAACGTCGCTTAATCGGTTTCGGGTTTCGGGTTTCGAGTTTCGGGGTACCCATTTGGTGGTTTCCTGCCAACAGCGGACCCTGTGCCGTTTTTGAAGAATTTGGGCTCTTCCGGGAATGCAGTGGGTACAAACGCCCTACCCAGTCAAGCTGCGCATCAGCTTGGTCAGCGCCCGTCCGAGATGATCACAGCGGTCGTGGACCGGATGATCGTGATCCAATTCACCGAGATCAGCCACGATGGCCAGTTGGCCTTGCAGTTCGTTGGCTGAGGCGCGTGCAATGGTCAGATACCGTGCGAACTGGCGGTCGCTACCGGATGACGCCCCTTCACAGATGTTGCTGACGACGGAGATTGCCGCCCGTCGCATCTGGTTGACGAGATCACCGAAACCGTGCATCCGTTCGGTAATCCGCGCGATCTCGCGCAGATTCTCGCGCGCCAGCGTGTAGACGAAGAGGGAATGGAAACGTGCCA
>CAYQAQ010000383.1:0-3420 GCA_964415495.1 uncultured candidatus Brocadiaceae bacterium
CGCCGAGCAGCGCCTTCTGGGTGCCGTTGCCATCGGACTTGCCGTTGCCGAAGTGATAGATCATTTTGCTGGGAGTGGCCTTGGCCATGGGAGAGGTCCTTGTCAGACGCGCAGAGCGCCGTGAGCCGCGCCAAAAGTGGAGCGCGGCGGGGGGTCAAAAAGGGGTAGATGAGGGTTCTGGAGGGCTGCGCAGGTTAGAGGTTCAGGCCTGCGAGACAAGGGATGCAAAAGCAGCCAAAGCGGCTCAGCCAGATGATGACGCACGCAGCCAAGCGATGGCACTGTCCCGATCCCGCACCACACCGGCCAGTTCCGCATCAGCGAGGCGCCGCAGCGCCTCGCCCAGTGGCGGCCCCGCCTGCCAACCGGCGGCCAGCACGTCGCTTGCGCTCACGCACGAGCGCCATTCGCGCTGCGAGCGCGGATCTGCGAGGGCGCGTTCCAGGTCCGCATGGCCTGTCCACTCCGGGTCCCAGGCCCGCAGCAGCATGCTCAGAAGATCGCCTTCGCCGCCCTGCAGCGTCCGAAAAAGGCCGACCGGATGATCGCGGCGCAGAACGTCGTCCCGCCTGGTGGTGGTCGCATACAGCCAGCGCAGCAGCTCGGCATCGCGACGCGCCAGGGGTTGCTCGGCGAGCCAGGGCAATGCCGCGGGCCCGATCGCCAGCAGCAGCAGCGCTTGACCCACGCGCGGATCAGCGTTGCCCGGCAAGCGGTCCAGGGCAGCGACCACCGGAGCAAGCGCTGTGGCCAGCAACCCCCGGGCTGGCGGACACCAGCGCCCGAGCACCCCGCTCGTTACCGATGAATCCAGCCAGCGACCGCGACCAGCCGCGGACATGGCCTTGGTCCATTCCTGGATGATGCGCTCGCGCGCCAAACCGCTGAGATCCGGCGAACCCAATGCCGTCCAGGTTGCCGACTCGATGGAACAACCGAGATGCGCCGCGAAGCGCAGAGCGCGCAGCACACGCAGTTGGTCCTCAGCAAAACGCCGTTGCGGATCGCCGACGCTACGCAAGCAGCGCTGAGCCAGATCCCCCAAGCCGCCGACATGGTCGATGACGATGTTGGTGTCGAGATCCAGCAACAGCGCATTGAACGTAAAATCACGACGTTCGACATCGCTCACAGCATCGGCAAAGACCACCGCGCTCGGCCGTCGGCCATCGAGATACACGCCGTCATTGCGAAATGTCGCAACTTCGACGTGCTGTCCGCTCGGCATAACCACAACGATAACGCCGAAGGATTTTCCTACCGCGACGGTGTGTAAACCAGCCGCAGCAGCCAACGCTTCGACGGTGTTGGGATCAGCAGCGGTCGCGAGATCGACATCAGCTACGGATTGTTCTAGCAAAAGATCACGCACGCATCCGCCCACCGCATACGTCTCATGACCTGCCGCACGCAACACCGCCGCTACCTGGCGACCCTCATCCCACGGCGCACCTTCCGGCACCAAAACGGTGGTGCGCTGCGGCGTGGTCACAGCGGCTTAACTCGGCAGCGAAATGGGCATGATCAGGAACGTTACACCCTCTTCGCGCATGATCAAACCGCGCGTCAGTTCGATGCGGATGCTCGGAGCTTTGTAGACCTTGAGCACTTCACCGAGATATTGCGCGTTCACGCCCAATCGCTGCGTGGCACCATCGTAGCGACAGGTCACCGGAATTTTGGCGCTGCCGTTGGTGTAATTCAAATTGGACAGCAACGTCTGACCATTCTCCAGGGTCATGATGATACCGCGCGCCGTATTTGACGTCATCAGCGCAGTACGGCGAACCGCACTGGACAATTCGCTGGTCTCAAACGTCACCACATTATCGGTCGGTGCGGGTAGGGCATTGCGATAGGGCGGGAAATTGCCTTCGACCAGACGACTGGACAATTCGACTTGAAAGCCATCGGTACCACTGCTGATGACGCGGAAGAATATCACCGAACCGGCAAAGGCGATATCGACGAATTCAGGTTTGGTGCTGGCCAAGATGCGCTGCAGATGCTGCACCGTGGCAGCTGGAATGATGACCGACATCGGTTCTAAGCTGAACGAGGGATCCTTTTCGACCGCTTCGCACAACACTTTACCATCGGTTGCCGCCATCACGCATTCACCATTGCCAACGGCCAAGAACACTCCCGAGAGCACGGCGCTGGTACGGTCCTTGTCGACCGCAAAGATAACCTGATGCATCATCTCTTCGCAACGCACGGCAGACAGCCGCAACGTCGGTGCATCCTTAGGAAAGGTATTTACCGAGGGGAAGGTCTCGCCGACGACCGCAGGCACTTGATAATCGCCATCAGCCAAACCGATCGCCAGATGACTGTGATCGTCGCGACGCTTCAAGGACAACGCGGCATCGCGGGAACGACTCTCTTTGAGAATGCTTACCAGCTGACGGGCAGCGACGATGATCTCGCCGGCTTGGTCGACTTGGACGCGATGGACGATGCAGCGCAGACCGACCTGCATGTCGGTCGCGGTGATCTCAAGCCGGGTCGGGGTGGCCTCGAGCTGGAGGTTGGTACAGATCGGTTTAGCGCTGGATGTCGGCACCACAGCATCGGCAGCTTGGAGGGCTGCGAGCAGGGCTTCGCGTTCACAACGGATGGCAGCGGCTTCGGAAGACATGAAGAGAAGAATATACTTTCTTTTCTTTCATCTCTCATCTTCTCCTCGTCGAATGTGGTTAAAACCATCTAAGCGATTGGAGGACAAGGTGTTGAGATGTCGAAAGAGCGGACGAAAAAGGGACGGTCGTGGACGATGGCGGGCGAAAAGCAGGGTAAGCCTGTCCCACCTCTGGTTGGCGGTGTCGAATTACGTCGAAAACTGGACGATTGCAAGGGCTGTCACGACGGGGGTCTGACAAAAACTAACACAGCTGGAGTTTAGCCCGGACCAGCGCTGGGTTGGCCACCATCAAGAGTTAGGCTGCACCTGTGCGACGACTTGGCCTCCTGGTGATCATTGGTTTGCTGCCTGCCTGTGGACCGCTGCGGGCGATCCTGGCTCCGGAATCGGTGCTGGCGGGATCTGCCCAACAGGTCGGTGGTGGTGTCTCGCAGGCCGTCGATGCGGTAGCGACTCAGCAAGCCATTCGCGACGTCGATCGCATCATAACGACGCGTGGGAATGCCGGCAATCGCGACGAACTCGAACGTCTCAAATCGGACCTCGAAGCCAGCCCGTTGACAGCCAATCGCAACAGCCGAGCTGCGCCGCGTCGAGAAGCACCACCACGCGACTTCGATCGTCGGCAGCGACCCGTCGCGGTCGACCATCAGCCCGTGCTCATAGGGGATCAGATAGGTCTGCAGGTGCATGAGCCAGGACGCCGACGAGGACATCGGTTGGTCCCCCAGGGCCACGTCGGCACCACGCATCGCGGCGAAGGCGAACCCTTCGCT
>CAYQAQ010000384.1:0-3414 GCA_964415495.1 uncultured candidatus Brocadiaceae bacterium
GATATCGGGTTGCGAGTGACGGAGGAGGACGGGGCGGCGGTGACGTCGGCGGGCGCGGCGGTGGTTTTGGCGAAGGCGGTGGAGACGGAGGCGGGGACGAATCGGGGGTTGTCGCGCGCGCCGGTGGTGGCGGAGCGGCATGCGTTGGTGGAGGGTTTGAATTGGCAGGGTTTGCTCGGGCCGGGCGCGGCGGGCTTGACGATGGAGGCGGGCGACGAGGGGCTGCTTTGGCAGGCGGATGCACCGCTGGCGTGGTTGCGCGCGGGGGCGCAGGGGCGGCGTCAGCTGGTGTTGAATCTGGAGTGGGCGAGTGGAAACGCGGGGCGCTTGCCGGCGACGGTGTTGTTGCTGCGGCGCTATGCGGAGGCGGTGCGCGATGCGCGGGCGGGCGCGTATGCGGCGAATTTTGATGCGGGGGCGCGGGTGGCGCTGGCTGAGGCGGACATGGCGGCGGAGTCGGCGGCGGTGTGGGCGTTGGTCGAGGAGGGTGGCGGACGCAGGACGGTGGACGCGGCGGGGTTGGCGGTGTTGCGCGCGCCGGCGGAGGCGGGGTTTTTTGAGGTGCGGCGGGGCGAAGAGATTTTGGTGCGCGGGGCGGCGCAGTTCGCGGATGCGCGGCAGGGGGATTTTCGTGGCGCGAGTCGTTTTCGGCGCGAGCCGCCGACGGCGGAAGCGGAGTCGGCGGCGGCGCGCAACACGCAGGGTGATCCGTGGGCGACGGTGTGGCTGGCGTTGGCGGGCGCGGCCTTGGTGGGGAGTTGGTGGCCGGGGCGCGCGCGCTCGGCGGGAGGGCGTTTATGAATGTGACCTTGGGAGCTCCGGAGTGGTTGTTTTTGGCGCCGGCTTTGATGGCGCTGGGCTGGCGCGTGAAGGCGCTGCGGTTGGGGGAACCTTTGCGGGTTTTGGCGTTGGCGTTGTTGCTGCTGGTGTTGGTGGACCCGCGCGCGCGGGTGGGCGGGGGCGGGCTGGATTTGTGGGTGTTGACCGATCGCTCGGATTCGGTGGCGGGAGCGGCGGCGGCGCAGGCTCCGGAAGTCGCGGCGATTTTGGAAAGGGCGCGCGGGCGCGACGACCGGGTGTATCACGTGGACTACGCGGTGGACGCGCAGCGACGCGATCAGGGCGACGCGGTGTTGCGGGGCGGCACGGCGCGGACGAACACGGCGAGCGCGCTGGATTTCGCGCTGGGGCGGATGAACGCGGGGCGGGCAGCGCGGCTGCTTGTATTGACGGATGGATACGCGACGGAGCCCTTGGCGGAGGTGGCGGAGAAGGTGCTGCGGCGGGGCGTGCCGCTCGATTACCGGCTGCTCGGCGAGGGGCTGGGCGACGACGTGCGGGTGGCGTCGGTGGAGACGCCGGCGCGGGTGTTGCCGGGCGAGGCGTTTTTGGTGGAGTTTTCGCTGAGCGGGCGGGGCGACCGCGACATTCCGTGGGAGGTGTGGCGGGGCGGGACCGAGCCGGCGGCGAAGGGGGTGGCGAGATTGCAAAACGGCGCGGCGCGCGTGCGCTTGACCGACCGGCTGGGTGGGTCGGGCGCGACGCGTTACGAGGTGCGCATCACGCCGGAGGGCGATCCGTTTCCGGAAAATAACACGGGCGGCTCGTGGGTGGAGGTCGCGGGCGGCGGGCGCGTGTTGCTGGTGACGAATTATGTCGATGATCCCTTGGCGCGGTTGTTGGGCGCGCTGGGTTTGCGGGTGGAGGTGGCGAGTGATCCGGGCGTGTTGCGGCCGGCGGCGCTGACAGGGGTGCGGCTGGTGGTTTTGAACAACGTGCCGGCGCATCGGGTGAACGGCGCGTTCTTGGGCGCGTTGGATTATTTCGTGCGCGAGCAGGGCGGGGGACTGTTGATGGCGGGCGGGGAAAACAGTTTTGGCTCGGGCGGGTATTTCGCGTCGGCGGTGGACGAGCTGCTGCCGGTGTCGATGGAGTTGCGCAAGGAGCACCGGAAACTGGCGGTGGCGATGGCGGTGGTGCTGGATCGCTCGGGCAGCATGGCGGCGAGCGCGGGCGGCGGGCAGACGAAGATGGATCTGGCGAACACGGGCACGGCGCGGGCGATCGAGTTGCTGGGGAACTTCGACGCGGTGTCGGTTCACGCGGTGGACTCCGCGCCGCACGAGATCGTGGGGTTGGCGCAGGTGGGGCCGAACCGGCAGCGGATGTTGCAATCGGTGCGTCGCATCGTGAGCGCGGGCGGCGGCATCTATGTTTACCAAGGCTTGAAGGCGGGTTGGGAGCAACTGAGCCGGGCGGAGACGGGGCAGCGGCATCTGCTGTTGTTCTCCGACGCGGCGGACTCGGAGGAGCCGGGCGACTACGTGAACCTGTTGGCGGAGATGCGCGCGGCGGGCGTGACGGTGAGCGTGATCGGCCTGGGCGACGAGTCGGACTCGGACGCGGATTTTTTGAAGGACGTGGCGCTGCGCGGAGGCGGGCGAATTTTCTTCACGCGCGACGCGGCGGAGCTGCCGGCGATTTTCGCGCAGGAGACGGTGTCGGTGGCGCGCTCGGCGTTTATCAAGGAGCCGACGGGCGCGGCGGGCACGCCGGGTTGGGCGGAGATCGCGGCGCGCGCGCCGGCGTGGTTGTCGTCGGTGGATGGATACAACCTGAGCTATCTGCGCGAGGGCGCGACGGCGTCGTTGGTGACCACGGACGAGTATCAGGCGCCGTTGGTGGCGGCGTGGGCGCGCGGGGCGGGGCGGGTGGCGGCGGTGTCGTTTCCGTTGGGCGGGGAGTATTCGCACAAGGCGAGGACGTGGCCGGACTACGCGGATTTCGCGCAGACGCTGGGGCGTTGGCTGGCGGGCGAGGATGCGCCGGCGGGCATGGCGGTGCGCACGACGGTGCGGGGCGAGGCGCTGGAGGTGGAGTTGTTGCACGACGAATCGTGGGCGGGGCGGATCGCGCAGGCGGCGCCGACAGCTTCGTTGGCAGGCGGGCGGAGCGGCGCGCCGGCGCGGGAGCTGGTGTGGGAGAAGATCGAGCCGGGACGTTTTCGCGCGACGGTGAATCTGGAGCCGGGCGAGGCGGCGCGCGGAGCGGTGAGGGTGGGCGGGCTGGCGCTGCCTTTTGGTCCGCTGGCGGCGGCGGGTTCGGCGGAGTGGGCGTTTGATCGCGAGGCCTTGGGCGAAATGCGGGAACTCGCGCGGCGGAGCGGCGGAGGGGCGCGGCTGGATCTGGCCGGGATTTGGGATGCGCCGCGCCGGATCGAGGTGCGGAGTTTGCGGGCGTGGTGGCTGGGCGCGCTGGCGGTGGTGTTGCTGATCGAGGCGGCGGTGGCGCGGTGGGATTTGCGTGCGGCGCGGCGGTGGCGGTTTTGGCGGCGCAGTGCGTAGGCGAGGCGCGGCTTATCGGGTTTACGACCGCCTCATGGAAGAAGTCCCCAAGTGGTTTGGCCGGGGATTT
>CAYQAQ010000385.1:0-2061 GCA_964415495.1 uncultured candidatus Brocadiaceae bacterium
GCCTGGCGCAGCTGCTGCGGGCTCAGGCGGGCAAGCAGGCGGCCGAATTCAGCCGGATCGAAGCGGGGCATGGCGGGTCTCCTTGGACATCGGAAGCCCTCAGCATACCCCACTGACGCATCAGAACAAAGTGAGAACAAACACGGTTTGCTGACCCAGCCGTTGCGGCTGTGCCAATGCCCCCTTCCGGACGTGTGGGATAGTCAAAAAAGGCTCCTTTCCGCCGGTGACAACCTAAAAAATGGATGGACAGTCGCTCAATCAATCAAATAGCTTATGGCTGCTATAGGTTGACATATTGCACTGGATGGCCACACTTCTTGCCATCTAAAACGGAGGTCAAGATGCGAATCGCGTTTTTTGCCGGTGCGTGGATGATTGCTTTCTCCACGTCATCATATGCTCAAGAACGTATCGGTTTGTATCGCCATGAAGGAAATCAAAAGCTCCTTGTGTTCGTTCATGGCTATCGGAGTGGCGGTGAAGAAGCTTGGACAAGCTCTGAAAATGGAACTTTTTGGCCAGAATTGGTCGCCGCAGATCCAATTTTTGACGATTACGATATCTATGTATATGACTACTTTACCGAGTTCTCTGGTCGACAGGCGTCGATCCACGCAATTAGTTCCCAGTTGGAAGTGGCCATGACTGTTCATGGTTTGGTGAATTATAGTGAATTAGTGTTCGTGGGGCATAGTATGGGTGGGATTATCATTCGCGACCTTTTGAACAACAACGAGGATATCGCGAGAAGCACTACAGCGACGGTGACTTATGCTTCTCCTTACGAAGGGGCGAGTCTGGCTGGCATTGCTAGATTCCTTACCAGAAGCCGACAACCAATTGATCTTGCGGACGGAGAAAATTCATACCTGGACGTGGTGAACTCTCAATGGATCCGACGCAACGGAGATATACCTTCATTTTGCGCCTATGAATTGGAAGCGACAAATGGTGTGATTGTGGTTTCCCAGGATAGCGCAACACGGGGTTGCAATCAGATACCCCAGTTGGCAGTTCAGACTGATCATTCCGATATTGTTAAGCCAGTTTCGGCAAGTTCCCCTCCACACACGTTTCTTCAGTTTGCCATCCAAACCTTGGCTGATCTGGACACTGACGAAGGCACAAGTTCAATTCAAGAATCTTTCTTTGTGAACGGAGAAATCTGGGCTGAAGGTACTCGTCGAATTCCATACAGCGATTATTTTTCTGTTCATGCGCCACGCGACGGCGGTACTTGCAGTCGTCGAATTATCAGACAACCGCATCAGTTTTGCCCAACTTTCGAAGGCCGCCCCTTGCAGATAGAACGTTTTGAGCTTGGGCAACCTGAAGGGAATGGTGGTTTTGCAACTGCCGAGATTACGGATGAAGGGCGCTGTGTAACAGCATATATAACCTCGATTGATGGCGGCAGAGGAACGTTTGGCGATTGTCGTGGACGATCATGGCTCACGAGACAAGACATAAGGTTTTTTGGCTATTCACTAGTTCCAAATTCGACCGCGGAGCCTCAAAGGGTCGATGCAACTATTGAAGTAGGAGTAGATGGAAACTACTCCTTCACGCAGCAGTACGGCGGAGACATCAGAGGTTTTGAGAGCCTGGAGTGGAAATACAACCTAAATGTATCAAGATTTTTGGATTTTGTGTTGGACTCAACGTTCTCACTATCTCATGCTTCGCCGGCTAGGGATACGATGACATCGCAGATCCAATCGGGGCTTTTGATATTATCCAATGAGTGAAAATCCTCGCGACTCGCGAATTTAAAAGTGATGCGTCATCTGGTATAGAATGCCGCCTGTCGCATCAACCCTGACGCGAAAACATGTTCGCGTCTGACTCGGCTTTAATGTGATCGTTGCGAACAAACGCCACAAACAGTAATATTTTGGTGCCACTAGTGCGGCACAATCGACATTTGCAGCGCTGTCACCGATGTTGTTGAAAGACCGTATGGCGCATATTGGTGGCCAAACCTCGAAAACCAGTCATTCGTGCGAGGCGGATCAATGGTGACTTCGGGCTCGAAGCCGACCTTCGCGACCCGCACCT
>CAYQAQ010000385.1:2071-3414 GCA_964415495.1 uncultured candidatus Brocadiaceae bacterium
TGGCGGTGTCGGCATGATGCCGACGGCGCGGCGGATGGGGCGGAGCGGAGAATCTGCTATGCCCACTGCAAACCTTCCCGCCATCCGTGCCTGTCGCCCTGCCTGGAACAAGGGCCGCATTGTCGGCCAGAAGCGCCCGCTCCTGCCGAAACACGTTTGGGCCATTCGGGTGCGTCTCGAGATTGCAAACCGCGTGAGAGACCTCGCGCTGTTCAACCTGGCAATCGACAGCAAGCTGCGCGGCTGCGATCTCGTGAAGCTAAAGGTGTCGGATGTCTTCGCGGCCGGTCAGGTCAAGGAGCGCGCCGCGATCACCCAGAGCAAGACCCGCCAACCTGTGCGTTTCGAAATCACTGAAGGAACCCGCACTCCATCATGGCGTGGATGGACGACCCCGCGATGATCGGATCGGAGCACCTATGGCCCGGGCGCTTCCACGAGAGGTTGCACATTTCGACGCGCCAATACGCCCGGCTCTTGCGCGACTGGGTGATGTCCATCGGGCTTGAGCCGAGTTGATACGGTGCCAAATCGATGCGACGGACCAAGGTCGCGCAGATTTATCGAAGGACGGGAAACTTACGGGCGGTTCAACTTCTGCTCGGCCATACGAAGATGGACAGCACCGTTCGCTACCTCGGCGTCGAGATCGAGGACGCCTTGGCGATATCGGAGGCGGTGGAGATCTGAATGGCTCGGCCGTCCCGCAGGGACGGCCCAGACCGGCCATTCGTCGACTGCCTCAACACTGCGGCGCAGCTTTCGCATTGCTGCCATTCGAGCATCTCGCAACATTCTCGATGGGCGCATGCGCCTTGCCACGCCCGAGTTCATCCGTCGTTTCCTGATCCATGTCATGCCTGACGGGTTCCACCGCATCCGGCATTACGGCCTGCTGGCCAGCTCGGCCCGCAAGGCCAAGATCAACAAGATCCGCGCCTTGCTCGGCGTCCCGCAGCCTGAACAGGTCGCCGCGTCAGAGGCCGTGCCCGAGATCATCCCGCTCACCCTGGTGCGCGAACGGGCGGCGCAATGCGCATCATCGAGATCTCCAGGCGGGGACAGAAACCGATGTCGCGGGCGCCTCCGAGGGAGCAGGCCGAATGACATATCGCCTGCCCTTCTCGCGTAGATCGCCCCGGTACAGATCCGTGGACCGGCTCCCGGCAAGCTCGGTGCCGCGATCGCCCCGCTGACACGCGATCATCTGCTCTGTCGGATCCCGAGAATCATGATTGTCGCCGATCGGGCAACCTCCCGCGACTGCCACCTCCTGCTCGGCCACCCAGCCATCGCCGTCGAAACGACCCGCAGCAGGCTTTTCCGATAGGCAGCGCCCAGCC
>CAYQAQ010000386.1:0-3412 GCA_964415495.1 uncultured candidatus Brocadiaceae bacterium
CGTCGTCGCGATCGAGCAGGCCGTTGACCGCGTCAGTGTTGAGATGGAGCAAATGGTCGAGCGTGGCCAGGATGGGAAGCATGGGGGTCAGCCTCGGGCAGGGGGCACGGTTGCCAGTGTCGCACGCCCACGGTGGCCAGCGGTGGCGCACCCAGGGCGCGACCGCATGCCTTGCTCAGGACTCGCAGCGCCAGACAATGGCAGGCTTGCATGCGTCGACGCCTCCGCATCACCGTTATCGCCTTGGTCGTCGGGCTGGGTCTGCCGCTCCTCCTGGCGTTGGGGACGGTGATATTCGTCGCTACGGGTGGTTTGGAGCGGCGTATCGAAGCGGAGTTCGCCGCCCACTTTCCCGGCCGGTTGCACATCGGGCGCCTGGAGGTGGCCGGCCTGGGCCAAGCCTTGGCCTACGATGTGCAGGTGTTCGCTGATCGCGGCGGGAATGCCATCGCCCGGGTCGAGCGGGCGACCATCGAGGGCCATCTGCTTGGCGGCGACATCCGTCGTATCGTCCTCGACCGGCTGCGCGTGCGTGTCGAACCCGACACCATCGCATGGTTGCGTGCGACGATGGCGCAACGCGCCGAGGCCGCGGCGCAGGCATCCGCAGCGACGGCCGCACCGCTGGTGATCGAAGCCAACGGCGACATCACCATCGCGCAGCGCCTGCTGTTTCGCGAGCTGACCTGCACGCTGACCTTCGCGCAGGGTGGCATCGATGGTCAGCTCGCTGGTCGTTTAGTCGATGATCCCGTGGCGTTGGTGGTGACGTCAGCGGCAGTTCCTGGCGCGACGCATCGGCAGACCGAAGTGGCCTGCACCGCGCTGACCATCGCTACGGCGGATGCCTTCGCGAGCCTGTCCGGCCTGAACGTGTTGGAAGTCCCGCGGCAATTGTTGACGTGGTTGCCTCGCGCGGTGTCGCTGGCGGGATCCCAGGTACGCGTCGATAGCGTGGCGCTCGACTTGGCGGGGGCGCTCCAGGCGACGTGGGCCGAAGGCCACTTGCGCGCGGACCTGCGCGGCGATCCGGTCGGCATGAGCTTGCTCGCCTTGACCATGCACGATGAGGGCCTGGGCAACGCCGACGGCAGCCTGCGCATTGCCTACGCCGACCGTAGCTTGCGCCTGGACGTTGCCCGTTGGCAACCTGGCGCACGCTTGGGGATTCCGGCGATGGTGCCGGTCGAAGATTTGTTGGCCGTGCTGCCGCACGCCGGTCTGGAGGTCGTTGGTGGCGAATCCCCCCAGATCCGCGCGCGCTTCCACAACGCCGCGAATACCGCCTGGATCACCGGATCCTGGCAGCCGGAGGCACCGATTCGCATCGACGGTGGCGGTCTGCCCTTGCGAATCGCCCAGCGGTATCTGCCCGAAGGCTGGACCATTCGCGCGGGTGCCGTGACGGGATTGTCGCTGGTTTGGGATGGTCATTTGCAGCGCAGTATGCTCGAAGTCGCCGGCCTCGAACTGGGCGTCGGAGCGTGGACGATGGATGACTTGGCTGGCACCATCACGATTGATCCCGTCGACGAACAGGATGGCAACGTTGGCATGCAGGTCCGCCTCCATCTGCCCTTCGGGTCCGTCGTCCATCGTGGGCAGTTGCCGGGCGGTGAACTTGAGCTGACCATCGCCGATATGACCGGTCTGGCCGAGCGGTTGTCGGGACCGGTGCCCGTACCGCCGTGCGCCGGATTCCTGAAATTGATCGCGAGCCTGGAGACCGCTGCCGACGGCACCTGGACCGGTCAACTGCGCAATTTCGGGTTAGCCGGATTTACTATCGACGGTTTGGTCCGCGATGTCGCCATCGCCGCCACCGGACGCTATGCTTGGGCCAACACTGGAGTCGAGGCCGAGATCGATGGACAATTGTTCGCGGCCGAAGTGGGGTTGCCGGGTCGCTGGATCAATCTCGCGACGCAACGACCACGTATCACGGCGACGGTGGTGAGCACCGATGGCACCGTGGTCGTGCGCGATGTGTTGGCACGCGCGGCAGCCGAAGACGGTACTCCCATCGCCGATGGCTTTACCGCCGGTTTGCAAGGCCGTTTGGATAGCGCGCTTACCGGCAGCATCGAAGGGGTCATCGATCGCATCGATCTGACCTGGTTGTCGGATCGCCTGGGTTTGGTGCCGATGCCCCCGGCGAGCAGCTTGGCGGGTGAAAGTGCGGTGACCTGGGTGCTCGCGGTGGCGGACGGCCGGGTTACCGGTCTGGATGGCGTTGCGTTGCCGCTGGGTGTCGACCTCGGTTTTCTTGGCGGCGACATCCTTATCGAAGGCATCAGCGGCGCCGCGCGCTTTTCTTTACAGCCGGCGGCAACGCCGGACGAACCGCTGGAGCCGACACCATGAGCCTGATCGCCCTCGAAACCCAGGATGACGTCGAAGCCCTGCTCGCGCGGCCGGAACCGGTGTGGGTATTCAAACATTCCAGCGCGTGCGGCGTCAGTTTTGCCGCGAACGAAGTCATCGAAACCTTTCTCGAAGCGCATCCGCACGAGATCATCGGCCGCGTGGTCATCCAAAATCATCGGCCCTTGTCGACGTGGATCGCCGGCCGCTTGCAGCGCACGCACCAGAGTCCGCAGCTGTTCCGTCTGCAGGGTGGCGAGATCACGTGGGCGACCTCACATTGGGGCATCACGCAGGCGGATATGGAAAAGCAGCTCGCAGGACCACCGAGCGCATCATGAACGGCACGCGACGCGGGATTCTGCGTGCGTTGAGCATCTGCCGCGACGCATGAACATTGTCTACCTGCACGGATTCGGCTCATCGCCGAAGAGCGCCAAGGCGCACGCCGTGCAGCGCTTGCTCGGTGCTGATTGTGCGCACTTCTCGGTGCCGGTGCTCGATGGTGGCGACTTTTTCGGCATGACGATGCACACCATCGCCGATCGTGCCTGCGCCGCCGTCGAAACTGCGGCGACGCATGGGCCGGTGCTGGTGATTGGTTCCAGTTTGGGTGGCTATGTCGCCGCATGGCTCGCCGCTGCCGGGCGTCTGCCCGCAGTGCGTGCGTTGGTTCTGGTCGCGCCGGCGTTCCGTTTCACCGCGCGCTGGCAGGAACGCCTTGGCGCAGACGGCATCGCTGCCTGGCGACGCGACGGACAGCGCTTGTTCTGGCACTATGGCGTGGAACGCGAATTACCGCTGAGCGTGGCGTTTCTCGATTCGTGCATGGATTTACCCGAGCTCCCAGGGCCCGCACCGATGCCAACGTCCATCGTGCACGGCCGCAGCGACGAGAGCGTCGATTGGCGTGGTAGCCGTGCCTACGCCGAAGCCGATCCCGCCTGTGAATGGCATTTGGTCACCGGCGATCACAGCCTGTCTGAGCCGCACCATGAAGCGTTGATCACGTGGTGCGTGCGCGATCGCTGGCAGCGCAGCGTGATGC
>CAYQAQ010000387.1:0-3412 GCA_964415495.1 uncultured candidatus Brocadiaceae bacterium
CACGCACTTCGCCCAGACTCAGTTCGCGCGCCAGGATCACGCGTTCGGCACCGAGTCCGGCCAGCACCGCGACTTGGCCTGGTTCGTGAATCGTCATCTGTGTCGACGCATGGCGCTTAAGAGAAGGCAGCTCGCGCGACAGCACATCCCACAGCCCGAGATCCTGAATGATCGCGGCGTCGACCCCAGCGTCGACGGCCGCGCGGGCCAAGGTCAGGGCCTTCGGATATTCATCGTCATGCACCAGCGTGTTCATCACCACGTAGCACTTCACGCCGTGGCCGTGCAGCCAATCGACGTGATGGGCGAGCTCTGCCATACGGAAGTTCTCGGCCCGACCGCGCGCATTGAAGTGACGCAGGCCGAGATACACGGCATCAGCGCCGCCCGCAACCGCTGCCGGCAGACAGGCGGGCGAACCCGCAGGAGCAAGCACTTCCGGGCGCCGTCGCGTCATGGGCGGCATGATCGCGGCGGGAGTCCGGCAGGGAAGCGGGGTCACTGGACGCTGAGTTGCCAGCCTTCGGCGCGGTGCATCACGGAAACCGTCACCTCGCCACGGGTCACGGTCGCGGCCTGATCGCGCGTGATCGGGGCGGTCGTCACGCCGTCCGCATCGCGCAGCAGCAATTCGCCCTGGCCGTCGGGACCTAACAGCACCAGCCCGGCGGCCTCGCCGACCGCGAACAGCACGGGGCGACCATCAATGGTCACCGCTTCGCCGGACGCCAGCGCCGCCCAGATGCGCTCGCCTGCATCCGGACGCTCACCACGACCGAGCACCCATCGCGCCAGCGCGGCATGGGCGCGCTCGCCGTCTTCAGCCGCGGGCAATTCGGCCAGCATGGCGACTTCAGTCGCATCCGGATCCCGGCGCAGCACCGCGACTGCATGCTCTTGCTGACCGGCGAGCACCCGCGTCGTCAGCAGATGACGGCGCAGCTTGCGACGCGCGACTTGACGCACGTCGGCGTCTGTGACGGCGTCCACCCAGGCCGCGTGCGCACGGTTGGCGTGACGGTGTTCCTGCCACAACACGCAATCCCAGCCCTCGTCGTCGGGCAGGACGAGGATGAACTCCTCGACGCCCGCGCGATTACGACCGTACAGCTGACCATCAGGAATCGGAGTGACCTCTTCGCGCCACAGGCCGTCTTCGCTCTCACGCGCCGAGCCATCATCAGCCGTCCGTTTCGCGAGCAGCCGCCGTAGCGGTTCCAGTGCCGAAATCGGGCGGCCCATGCGATCGGCGGTGGTCTTGCCTTGAATGCGGCCGACCCAGCCGCGCACCAGATCGTGCTCGAAACAGCCATTCCAGCGCAATACTTCCAAATTCGGCGGCAGCGGCAGATGCACGGACCACGTCGACAACGGCACATCGCGCGCGGTTGGACCGACGCGGTAGGGCCCAGCCGAAATCACAATCATCACCGTCAATGCGGTCGCTATAATCCACGGCCGCCAGCCGCGCCAGCCCGTGCGACTGCGATGATCCGCCGGCAAACGACGGCTGGCGAGCACGCGCGCGATCAGGAACACCGGCACGACGAACAGTATCCACAACCGTCCGGGCTGGTGCCAATTATAGGGAATCGCGCGGCCTTCCGGTACCACGGGGCGCAGGCGATCCCATTCCAGCGGCAAGCGTTCGGCTACCCCCAATTCGCCCAAGACCGTATCCGCCGTGGCGCGGCCGATCGCGGCCCACCGCTGCGGCCAGCGCACGCCGGGTGCGGCCTCATTGCGGTGCTGAATGCGCCAGGAGCGCTCTTGCACGCTGGGCGTCTCCATCAAGCCATACGCCGGGTGTCGAGCCGGCAAGCGGACCTCATGCTGATGCACGCTGATAATACCGGCCACGGCCTTATCGGCCGTTGGTCGACCGCCGTCTTCGCTGCGCACGCGCAGCACGCGATCCGGCGGCGTGGGCAGAACCGGCGCATCGGGAATATCGAATACCGCCACCGCCCCCAACTCGGTCAAACGCTCGCCGAGGGCCAGCGCGACGGCGCGCGTGAGCGGCAAGGTGTCATCGAGCGCGATGCCGATCACCCGCCAGCCCTCGGGTTCGAGTCCCGGTGGCGGGGCGCCGACCGTGCGCGTCAGCACCTCGTGGTCGACCGTGATCGCTGCCGAAATGACCTGATGCTTGCGGTCCTTGGGCAAGCGCAGGATGCCGGCCTGCACCTGCGGGCCTTCGGCACCATCGTCGAGGCCGTCGGGAATGAACCAAAAGCAGGCCACCGTGACCAGCAACACTCCGACGATGGGCAACGCACTGTTTCGCATGGGCGGCAGCTTGGCCCAGATGACGCACCTGCAATGCGATCTGGGGGGCGGGTGACACCCATGCCCCAGGTGCATGATGACGTCGCTGGTAGACGCCGATGAACCGCTATGGTCACCCTGGTTCGGAGGACTCCATGCGCCCCGCTCTGCTCCTACTGCTGCCCTTGGCGGTCTACGCTGCCAGCGATACCACCATCACCCGCCACCGCGATCGGCTCCTGGTCACCGCTCCGGCCGAGCGCCAGAGCATGCCGACCGGCCTGCTCAGCGTGCCGATGACCATCGACTTTGCCGACACGCCCATCGATGACGTGGCGGCGCTGATCGCCCGCGCCACGGGGGCCAATGTCGTGGTCGATCCGGTGCTGCGGGCCAACGGCACCACCGTCACCTTGCGCGTGCACACCATGGCGGCTGGGAACGTATTCGCCTGGATTGAACGCGTCGCCAGCATCCATATTTCCTGGGTGGATCGCGCCCTCTATTTCAGCGCCGAACCGCCGCGCCGCGCCCGCGTGACGCGGGCCTACGATGTCGCCGATCTCGTGCTGCGCGTGCCAGATTTCCCCGGTCCAGAAATGGCCATGACCGCGGACGGCCGCGAAGCGCAGCTGATACCGAGCGTCGAACGCGTCGACCAGACGCCCACGCATGATGACCTCATCGCATTGATCGAAGGCGTTCTCGCTGGACGCTGATCCGGCCCATGGCTGACGTCAACGCAGAACTGGCGACCATCGAAGCGACCCTCGGGGTCCGCATCTGCTTCCATGATCCCGGCGGCCGCCTCGAGCCACTGGTCGGCAGCCAGCGCATCCAACATCGCAACCGCTTCTGCATCAGTGCGAAGCGCCAATCCTCATTTGCCTGCACCACCTGCGATGCCTTCTGGAGTCAACGCCTTGCCACCACCCATCGCGACGGCTTCTGGAAACGGTGCCGGCTTGCTCGAATGCTAGGTGCCCCTTTGGCACCACGGACACCTGACCGCCGCCGCGTTTCTCGGCCAGTGGCGCTGGACCGGAGCTCGCCTGCCCGACAGCGTCCACTGCGATCCGAAATCACCGCGACCGCCCAAGTCTGCACCGGAGGTCGCGCCCCTCGACGAACCGGAAACCTGGCT
>CAYQAQ010000388.1:0-3389 GCA_964415495.1 uncultured candidatus Brocadiaceae bacterium
TGGCGACGACGGTACTATCGGACGCTATGGTGACATGGCGCAGGATTGTTCGCCGGCTCTGCCGACATAGGTACAAACGACCATCTGCGGATCCAACGCAAGTGCGTCACCAATGGCGCCACCTGCTAGCGCTGGCAGATCGACGCCGTGAACCGTCCCTGTCGGCGTCGATTCAACGTCGCAATTCGATGAACCACAACGGCTGGTCGGCCGGGATCATCATCGCGCCATCCGCACCGACGGTGCCTTCGCCGAGGCTGTCGAGGTGCCAGTCGCGCAAGGTGTAGCGCATGCCAGCGATGGCCGGACTGGTGAACACGCCGCCGACGCGGGCGTGGCGGACGGGCAAGCCGCCGCCGTGCACCTGAATGCTGCCGTCATCCTTCCGCTCGATGCGGAAACCGTCGTTGAATGAGGTGCTCACCAAGGACACCGCGGCGTGGCGCGACTGCGCCAGGGGCAGGCCGTCTTCACTGTAGGCACAGAAAGCGAGGTAACCCTCTTCCGGTGTCATCGCTTCGTAGATGCCCTCGTCATTGGCGAAGATCACGCGGTCCAGGCGCGAGCCGTCGGCGAAGGCAATGTGCTCGCCATCGATGTTGCCCAAAAAGCCCGTCCAGGCTAGCGCGGCCGGAGCCTGCATGGACAAGAATCCCTGCTTCCAGTCGAAGGTAACCTGCTCGGTCGGCGTGTAGGGGTTGTGGGTCAGGTAGTCGGCACCTTTGACGACGGGACCGATGACGGCGTCATCGTCGCGGGTCGGATCAATGTGGATGCGCAGCCCGTGCTGATAGGTGGTGGGCAGCATGTCCATGCCGCCGAGCCCATAGCTGCCCGCGTAGCGCATGCTCAGCGGGTCGGTCATCGCTTTGCGGCCGTAGATGAACGTCGTCGGGTTGGCGGCGGGGGCCCAGGCCTGCATGCGCCACGCGATGCCAGCGGCGCGCATCATCGCGGCTTGGCACTCGTCCCAAGTAAAGTGATACCCCTGGGGATGGCTGCCGGTGGAGTAGTCCATGCCCTTGTGAAAGGGATGCACCTCGCTGCCGATGCCGCGGGCCGCGCCCCAATAATGCCAGGCGGCAATGTCCCAATCTTGGACGCTTGCCAGGGCGGTGAGGCGCAGCGGAAAATCGGCGCGGTACTTAGCTGGCTGGCTGATCTGCGTTTCATAACAGAAGAAGGGTTTGCCCTTCACACGGTTGTGCTCGAGCCACGGCACGCCCTGCGCGATGCCGGGCGGCTTTTCCAGCCAGCTCACCCATTGGTCGCGGTTATGCACCATCCGCGTCCACCCCTGATGCGCTTGCATGGCCTGGAGGGCATCTTCGAAGGGGCCGGCCGGTGCCGGGGACTCGCCGCGTTTGCCGTAGAAGCCATTGACATACGCGTCGTGCACCGAGGCCTCGGCGTTCTGGTGCACCCACTGCGACTGGATTTCGTAACCGATGCCGGTGTCCCAGGCGAGGGGCGCCAGGCGAGTGGCCTTGCCGAGCGGTTTGATCGCGTCGTGCTCGCGTTGCTTGTGCGCAATTTGCACCTGCATCAAGAAGTCGAGGACATCGCTGGCGCGCTGGTCGTGAAAGTCGGCGCGGCTGTATTCCTGCTTGACCATGGCGTCGACGGCGGCCTGGGCGTGCGCCGAACCATCGTTGATCGACAGCGCTACGGTGCTCGGCGTGGCCATCGGCGTAAAGAGCACCGTGCCCCTGGTCGGGTCTTCGCCAGGCAGCAGTCCATTCCACGCGGTGGTCAACGCGGTGGCCGAATCATATTTGGCGAGAAGATAGTCGTTCCAGCGCTGCACCAGGCTGTTGCGCAGGAAGGCGGGCAATTTCTGCCAATCGCCGCGCAGCATGGCGCGCACCCACCATTCCTCGTTCGACAGTTCGAAGGCGGCGAAGACCGGATCGTCGCACCAGCGCAGGCCGGTGTATTTATTCACATGGGTAGCTGCGTCGACCATTTGGCTGATGGCGTACGCTTCGAGGCGCGGATCCCAATATCGGGCTCGATTGAGGGGGGCTTTGGCGGCGAGGCCTTCGGTGATGGCTGCTCGCCACGGTTCCGCGGTGTCGGGATCGTCAACCACCGTCACGTGCTCCGGCGTGAGCCCATTCATGTTGCGATTGAGGCTGGCCATCCAGATGCGAAAACCCTTGGCTTTGGCGGTGGCGACGAAGTGATCGATAATGTCGGCGCTCGAGCCGTCACCCGGCACGTAGTCGGCATCGCCGCTGGCACTGTTGGCGCGCCAAAAACGCGTCATGTTGAAACCGAGATCTTGGAAGCGGGTGATCAGCGCTTCATTGTCGGCATACGCTTGCAGTGCGAATTCGCTGCGCTGTTCTGGCGTGGCGGTCTGCCCCTGGGGGACCATGATTTGATTGGGGAAGTTGCCGATGACCGCCCAGAAGCGGTGACGCTGACCGTTGCTGATCAGTTGCCCCTCGGCGCTGACGGTGATGTAATCGCTGTCTGGAATGGTGGCCGGATCGATGACGGTCGCCGACAAGCCCCCTGGCACCGTCGGGGTCAGTTGGAAATAGCGCTGACCGGCTTCGGCAGCGGACAGAGGTCCCGCAAGCATGGCGAGAGTCAGCGAAAGAGCAGATGTACGAAGCATGGGCAGCGGGATCCAGGTGGGTGCGCAATGATAACGATTCAACAGGCGCGGTGCGACAATGAACTAAGCCAAAAGTTAGGTTTGGTCTGGCGGTGAGTGGGCACGTGGACCAAAAGCAGGGAAGGGAACGGCCCTCGTCTTGCACCTCCGGTGCAGGGATGATGCTCGCTCCCCATATCATGAAGACCCTGTTCACTCATCCTCTGCGCCGGCAATATCATTGGGGCTACTTGGCCATCTTTGCCAGCTTGCTGATCTCGTATGGGCTGTGGCTGGGCAGCATGTGGGTGCGCGACGACTGGTAACACAACGGCTGGAAGTACATGGCGAAGGTGGGTAGCCACGGGGCGACGCTGCTGATGTGCTGGGCCTTCATCCTGGCCACCCGATTCCGCCCGGTCGAACGGCTGTTTGGTGGCCTCGAAAAAGTGTATCGAGCGCATCGCTGGGTTGGTGAAGGGGCCTTCTTTCTGATTTGGTTGCATCCGCTGGGCTTGGCGTTGACAGCCTGGACTGACGGTGGTTCAGGATGGCGCTTCGTGTGGTTCTCAAGCGATTTCGTGCGCAATAGGGGCATCATTGCGTTGATCGTGTTCACCGTGCTGGTGGCGTTGTCGTTATACATCCGCATTCCCTATCATCGCTGGAAACGAACGCACGATTGCTTCGGGCTGCTGCTGGGGCTGGTGGTCGTGCATGGGTTATTCTCGGGGGGCGAGATCGTCGCGTATCCCTGGCTGGGCGCCTGGTTCGCCATCTGGAT
>CAYQAQ010000389.1:0-3384 GCA_964415495.1 uncultured candidatus Brocadiaceae bacterium
AATCACATGCGGAGGACACCCCGCGGCGACAAAGGCGATG
Source organism: uncultured candidatus Brocadiaceae bacterium (assembly GCA_964415495.1). GTDB lineage: Bacteria > Planctomycetota > UBA11346 > UBA11346 > UBA11346 > CAYQAQ01. Next base: position 41 of record CAYQAQ010000389.1, read on the forward strand.
AAGTCCGCCTCTTCGCCCGTGATGGCGTGGCGCAATGGACTATGCATGGAGCGATTGTCGTCGGTGGTCTTGTCTTTGCGCACGGTACCGTGGATCTGACTGGTCCCATTGGCGCTCTTGTGGAACACCGTGGGCAGCAGATCCCCGCACCAGCCGCAAGCGATGCACCCTTCCTCAATCCACACCCGGCGCACCGCGGTCAGAGCATCGGCCAGCTCCGGATGGATGGCTTTGGACATATCCCCATCCTAATCACGGCCTCCGATCGCCAAGGCCCGATCGTCGACGGCGTGTTACTGGCCGCTGGCGCAGGGGATGGTTTTTCGGTTTAAAATAGGATCACCGCATCTATTTATCCTTTTGAGACCATGCTCTGCGTGGTAACGTCCTTGCCCATGTCCTTACCCCCTCTCCGTTTTGCCGCTGATGATCCGGTTGCGGTCTATCTCGATTCCTTCCCCGATCTGGCGGCATGGTTGCAGGCAGCCGGGTATCCCTCGCCTGCGCAGATGGTGACGTGGCAAGAAATCACGCCACGACCCGAAGCCCTGCTGACCGCTATCGCCACCGCCTTGTGCCGCCCGCACTGGCAGGAAACCACGGACTGGACGCAGGAAAGCCTGACCGACCTCGTTCATCATCTGATCGACGTGCATCATGCCTATCTGCGCACTGAGCTTCCGCGACTGAGTCATCTTTGGGCCAGCCTAGCGCACGATCATGCCGACCTGATTGCTGACCATGAACACTTCGCTGCCTTTGCGGCCGCGCTGCTCACCCATCTCGATCAGGAAGAGCACGAACTCTTCCCGCTGTGCTTGGCCATCGATCAGACCCGCTTCGGGCTGGCGTTGCCGCCCTCTGACCAGCTGCGCGCGAAGTTGCATCATTTCGATTCCGATCACCTCGACGGCAAAGCCGAGCTGGATGCCCTTCTGCAGCTCCTGCCGCGCCTGGGCAGCCTCGATGATCCGCGCGCCCGGGCGCTTCTCAATGGTCTGCATGCTCTCGCCAGTGATCTGTGCGTGCATGCCGAGGAAGAAACCACCATTCTCATACCCGGCGTCACCCACCTTCATGACATGCTCGATACCCGCCTGATCCGGCGGCGGGCCAATCGCCCCGACTGAACCGGAGTTGCCATGCATCATCTCACCACCGTCGATCCCGTCACCCGGTTTATTGCCATCCAACACGCCCTGACCAAGAGCGGTGATTGGTATGATGGGGCCACCTGGCTGCGCTTTGCCGCGATTACCGCAGTGCTGTCGCCCTTGGAGCCCGAAGAATCAGCGCTTCGCATCCGGGCCGCAGCAGACACCCTCAAAGCGCACAGTACTTGGTACAGCGATCTCGCCTCGCCATTCCGCTTTGTGGTTGCTGCGTTGCTGGTGACCGATGGCATCGATCCGCTGTCGTTCGCCGAGGAACTGCCGCAAGACCATCAGCTGTTCCGCGATATCGGTGTTCGTCATGGCGGTCAGTACGAGACCATGGCCATTGCCATCGTACGCCATCTCGATCGCGGCGCGCCCTTGGCACGTTGGCGGGTGGAACGGCTGAAATCGCTGTACGACGGCATGAAACGGTTCCATTGGTGGCTCACCGGTCCCGATGATCTGCCGTCCTGCGCCTGCTTGACCGCACTCGAACATGCGCCAGACGCCATCGCGATTGGCGTCGATCAGCATTATAAACTGCTCAACAGCCGTGGCTTCAGCGCTGGCAATCACCTGCTGATCGGCTCGGCGCTGTTGAGTCTGGCTGGCCTGCCAGCTGAACAGGCAGTGGCTCGCTTCATCACCCTCGCCCAGGCAATGGGAAGCAGCGGCGGCGACGTCTGGCATGAAGATTACGATGCCATCGCCTTTCTGGCCTTGCTCGATCAGGATGCCGACATCGTGATCGGCCGGCACCGCGAGATTCTGGCCCAGCTGGATGGCTTGACCCCTTTGTCCGGCGGCCAAGCGGGTATCAATCTCGCTGCTGCGCTGACCGTCTTGGATCTGCTGCGCTGCAATGCGCGTGGCATCCGTCTGCATACCGCCACCGAGATCAGTGGCATGCTGGATCGGCTGCATCTGTTTACCGCTGCCGCCCTGCTGCTCAGCACGGCCGCTGAAAGCGTCACGGGGATCGCCAGTGCGGAGTGGCCGCTGGGATCACCGATCCATCCGCTCGGAGGCGGCTTGCCATGATCACGCAAACGGCTGAATACGCGCTCCGGGCCATGGTCTGTCTGGCCGAAGCGGGCGACGAACCACAGACCACGCACAGCATTGCTGAAAAATCCCGGGCTCCGTTTGGCTACTTGGTCAAGATCATGAGTTCCCTGTGTCGTCAGGGTTTGGTGGTGGGCCGACGCGGTCGCCACGGCGGCTTCGTCCTCGCCCGTCCCGCCAGCGCCATCAGCATGTACGAGGTCATGCTGGCCGCTTCGCCCACGCCGAGCCGTAAAGACACCGTGCCTTCTCCAGAGGATACCTCGGTCCTGGCCCACCATTTACACCTGGGCTGTCAACGCGGGCGCGACCATTGGAATGCCATCCCGCTCTCTCGGCTGGTGGCGCGCAAGGCGCGACGCAGTGCTGGCTTGCGTCCGATAACAGGTGTATAAGGTCTGCTTATCCTTTTATGCTCTCGCAAACTGCCGAATATGCCCTGCGCGCCATCGTCTTCCTCGCCGATCATCACGGCGTGCCGAAAACGGCAGAAATGATCGCAGAAACCACGAAAGTTCCGCTTGGTTATCTGGCCAAGATCCTGCAAGGCTTGGCTCGGCACGGTCTGATCCTGAGTCAACGCGGCCTGCATGGCGGCTTCACCCTGCTGCGTTCGCCCAACGACCTCAGCATCTACGATGTCGTTCAAGCCATCGATCCCATCACCCGCATCACCACCTGTCCGTTGCATCTGCCCAATCACGGCAATGAACTCTGCCCCCTGCACCGGCGCTTGGACAATGCGGCCCTCGCGGTTGAGACCGGCTTCCGGCGCACCACCGTCGCCCAACTCCTGACCGAGCCCGGTGCCAGCCGACCCTTGTGCAATTTTCCCCGCCTCGAGGTCGAGCCGACTGCGAAAACAGCGCGGAAGACCGCGGTAAAGCCGAGCCGAAAGCCCGCGAAACGCAGTAAGTAATCAGCGCGCCGCGCGAAATGCGCGACAGCGCAAGGCAACCAAGAGCACGGTCAACGAGCTCGCGGGCATAGCGATGGCGCAAATGATGGGGCCCCCCCATCCCGCCCAGATCGCCGCCACGCCCGCGACATTGTACAACACCGACACGGTCAGGCAGATGCGCATGGTGCGGCGCAGGGCGTATCCGGCGGCGATGATGCTCG
>CAYQAQ010000390.1:0-3368 GCA_964415495.1 uncultured candidatus Brocadiaceae bacterium
CCAGCCTGTTTCACCTGTGCGAGCTGGTGTGCGGCGCGGTGCGCGCCCAGGTCGCCGCCGAAGCTGCCGCTATCGGCATGAGTCCGAAAGCGGCTCCGAAAGCTGCTGCTATCCGTTCACCCCGTCGTCGTTGAAAGGACATTCTCATGAGCTCAGTCAATCCCCGCACCGTTCACGCCCAGCGTAGCGCGGGCACGCCAAGTCTCTGCATCGATGTACGCACGCCCTTGGAGCACCGGGAGGTGCACGCCGAAGGCACGACCTTGCTGCCGCTCGATCGTCTCGATGCCGAAGCGGTGCGTCAGCTGCGCAGCAGCGATGAACCGGTCTATTTGTTCTGTCGCAGCGGCAATCGCGCCAGCCAAGCGCAGGTGAAACTCGCGGCCGCTGGGCTGACCGGCTGCCACGTCGTCGAGGGCGGCACCGATGCCTGGACCGCCGCCGGTCTGCCGGTGGTGCGCGGCAAGAAAGGCATGTCGCTCGAACGCCAGTTGCGCATCGCCGCTGGCTTCCTGGTCGTGCTGGGCGTGGTGCTGGCGTGGACCGTGCATCCGTACGCGATTGCCCTGTCGGGGTTCGTCGGCGCAGGCTTGATGTTCGCCGGCCTCACCGACTGGTGTGGCTTAGGGCTGGTCATTGCACGCATGCCGTGGAATCGCGTTGCGACAACACCGTGCGATCAAGGAGCGTGTCCGCTGCCGGGTCCGCGAAACCCTGCATGATGCAGGGCAAGGTTTCCTATCGTCACGCAAAAGAGCAGAAAATCGAGGGGTGACCTCGGCCGATGTGCCGCTAGAACCGCTGATCCACGACGGAGCACCGGTCGGGAACGGGCGGTTTGCGCGCATCTGAGGCGTCAACCACCGGTTTCAACCAGGAAGCTCCGTCCTGACGTCTGGAAGGACTCTGCATGCCGGTGCCGCTCGACACTGCTCGTTGGATGAATGACATCGTCGATGACGGCCATGGTGGCGATGATCGGGATGAGCAGCTGTTGGTGCGTGAATTATTACCCATCGATCAGCTTGAACGGCATGCGCGTGACCTGTCCCATTGGCATCGCATCGATCGCCAGCGCGGCACCAACATGCTGTTGTCGCGTTTGGCCGATAATGCGGCGATCATCGAACGCACGCGCGATGGTATGGCCAAGGCCATGGCGGGTGAAGGCCGGGTGCCGCCTGCTGGTGAGTGGTTGCTCGATAATGCCTATGTCATCGAAGAAGATATCCGTCTCGCGCGCCGGCATTTGCCGCGCTCCTACAGCAGCGAGCTGCCGCGCCTGACCAGCGGCCCCGAAGCCGGCAGTCCGCGCGTCTATGCCTTGGCCTTGGAATATATCGCCCACGTCGACGGTCGGGTCGAGTCCACGAGCCTCGATGCCTTCATTGCTGCCTATCAGGAAGAAGCGCCCTTGGCCCTGGGTGAACTGTGGGCCGTGCCAATCGTGCTGCGCTTGGCGCTGATCGAGAATATGCGGCGCATCTGCGTGCATCTGCACCGTGCCGCGTCGGATCAGGCGCAGGCAGCCTTGTGGGCAGGTCGCTTGCTGGCGCAGGCCGAACGGTCGCCACATGACCTGGTGTTGGTCGTGGCAGATCTGGCGCGCGCGAGCCTGCGTTTGAGCCCGGCCTTCGTCGCCGAATTCGTCCGTCGCCTCACCGGCCAACCAGCGGGTGTGACCGTCGCGTTGTCCTGGGTCGAAAGCCGTCTTGCGGCCGCGTCGACCACGACCGACCAGCAAGTGGCGCGCGAACGTCAGATCCAGGCCGCCGACCAAGTCTCCATCGCGGCGACGATCGGCAGCCTGCGCATGCTGGAGGCGCTCGAGTGGCGCACCTTCGTCGAAATGCACGCGGTGGTCGAACGTATTCTGACCAATGATCCGGCAGGCGCTTACGCGCAGATGGATTTTGCGACGCGTGATCGCTGCCGCCATGCGGTGGAAAGCCTAGCACGACGCAGCCGCCGCGAAGAGCGCGAAGTCGCCGAGCGTGTCGTCGCCTTGGCCGCAGCGGCCAGCGGTCGCCATCAGCACGTCGGTTGGTGGTTGATAGAAGCTGGCCATGCGCAGTTGGCAGGTGCGCTCGGCGCTCGTGTGGTGTGGTCGCAACTGCCGCGCGCCCTGGTGGTAGCCATGCCCTTGTCGTGCTATCTCGGCGGTGCGGCCCTGATCACCATGCTGCTGCTGACGGCGCTGGCAGCCGTGCAGCCGCTGGCGATGACGCCTGGTTTGGCCGCATTCCTGGCCGTGGCCGGCGTATTGGCGTTCAGCGTGCCGGCCTTGGCGATTATGCAGCGGGTGTTTGCGGTCATGGTGCCGCCACGGCCATTGCCGCGTCTGGATTTCAGCAAAGGGATTCCTGCCACGCAACGCACGGTGGTTGCGGTGCCGTGTTTGCTGACCAGCACAGCCGAGATCGATCGCTTGATCGATCAGATGGAAGTGCGGTATCTCACCAATCGCGATCCGCAGTTGGCTTTCGTGTTGCTCAGTGATCTGCGCGACGCCGATCGGGCGGAATGTCCCGAAGACGCCGCACTGATCACCCATGCGCAAACGCGAATTGCCGGTTTAAACCGGCTGCATCGTGACGAAGACGCCTCCTTCTTACTGCTACATCGTCCACGTCAGCTGGCTCCGGCCCAGGGCGTGTGGATGGGTCGTGAGCGAAAGCGCGGTAAACTGGCGGATCTCAACCAGTTCCTGCGCACGGAGGATGATCGTGCGTTCTCCGTGATTGAAGGCGATCGGGCGCGTCTGCGCGGCGTGCGCGCCGTCATCGTTCTCGATGCCGATACCCAGTTGCCACCGGGAGCGGCAGCGAAGCTGGTCGGTGCGCTCGCGCATCCGCTCAATCGGCCGGTGATTGACCCCGAGCGCAAGGTGGTGGTGGCCGGGCATGGTCTGATCCAACCGCGTGTCGCCGTCACGTTGTCGAGCGCGCAGGCATCGACGTACGCGCGGATGTGTGCGGGCGAAGCCGGCATCGATCCGTATACGCGGGCGGTCAGCGACACGTATCAGGATGCTTTCGATGAAGGGTCGTTCGTCGGCAAAGGCATCTACGAGATTGAAGCCTTTGAGACGGTTCTGCACCAGCGTTTCCTGACGACCGTATTCTCAGTCACGATCTGATCGAAGGCTGCTACCTGCGCAGCGGACTCGACAGCGAAAGTTTCTTGCTTGAGGATACTCCGGCGCGCTATCTCGCCGACATGGCCCGACGCCAGCGCTGTACGCGTGGCGACTGGCAGATCGCGCGCTGGCTCTTGCCGCGCCCACCGGCGCAGACCGGTCACCAGGCGAACCGCTTATCGGCCCTGTCGCGCTGGAAAATCCTCGACAATCTACGCCGAAATCTGGC
>CAYQAQ010000391.1:0-3352 GCA_964415495.1 uncultured candidatus Brocadiaceae bacterium
CATCGCGGGCCTCGATGCAGCGCTCATCGCCACCATTCATGGCGTCTGCCACCGTCTGCTCGGCGATCATGCTTTGCATGCCGGCGTCACGCTGGACGCCGATCTCGATCGCGACTTGGCGGCCTGGCGTCAGCAAACCGTGCACGATCTGCTGCGCGGGTGGACGCGGCGTCTGAGTCCGGCCGGCGCGGCTCTGGTCGGGGATGGTCTCGATCCGGCTGCCTGCCTCGAGGACTGTGCGCGCCTCGAGCGTCATCCAGATGTCAACCTGGAGGGCCAAGCTGCGGTCGATGCGACTGCTGTTGAAGGCATTCTTGCCGAAGCGCGCGCGAACCTGCCTACGTGGTGTGATGAACTCGCCAGCTTCTACCACGAACGCTCGACCATTCTCGGTGCGGCCAAACCCTATGGTCCGCGCGATATCGCCCAGCGATTAGCCGACGTGCAGAGCTGCCTCGCCGGTATTCCCGATGGCGAAACGCTGGCCGAACGGCTACAGCCCTATCTCGATCCCAACGCTGAGAAGGAGCGCTTTCAGCCGCACCATCTCGCCGCGCTTGCTGACTGCGCGTGGTATCGCGGTTTGCGTTCGCTGCTCGATCTCCCCGCCGGGGCTCGGCGCGCGGTAGTCGAGGCCTATGGCGAGGCACTGCGGCGACGCCCGCGCCAGTCACGACATTTGCACTTCGGGGATTTGCTGATCGCGCTCGACGATGCCTTGGATGGCACCACCGGTGACGATCTGCGCCGCAGCGTCGGCGAACGCTATGACGTCGTCCTGGTCGACGAATTTCAGGACACCGATCCGCTGCAGTGGCGCATTGTCGATCGCTTGTTCGCGGGCGGTGGCAAGCGGCTGTTTCTTATCGGCGATCCCAAGCAAGCCATCTATGCCTTCCGTGGCGCCGATATTCATGCCTATCTTTCGGTAGCTGCGCGGCCGGATTTACGCCGCGCTACGCTGGGCACCAACTTTCGCAGTGACGCCGATCTCGTCACGGCGGTGAATCAGTGCTTCGACCGCGGGCCGACTACGTTCGTGGAAGCAGCTATTCGTTTCCAGAGCGTCGCGGCGCATCACGGCTGTCGCCTGCGCGGACCGGACCTCGATCCCCGCCCGCTGCAGCTGTGGTGGCAGGGGGCCGAACCGCGCGCTGACGATACGCGCCTGATCCTGGCGCGCGCAGTAGCGGGCGAATGCCGGCGTCTTCTAGCCGGAGCCGAACGCCGGTTTGGAGAGCGCTGGCACCGCGTGCAGCCGCGCGATATCGCCATTCTGGTGCGTTCGCATCGTGAAGGCGATCTCATCGCCCGCGCGCTGGGCGAAGGGCCGCAGCCCATCGCCTGCGTGCGCAATGTGCGCGAGAGCGTCTTCGCGAGTCGCACCGCCCATGAAGTCGCTGCTGTATTGGCGGCGATACTGGCTCCGCACCGCGATCGCACCGTGCGCGCAGCCGCGCTGACGCGACTGGTCGCGGTCACGAGCAGCGAGCTGCTGGGTGAACAGGTGCCGCGCTTGGACCAGGTGGTGCTGCGCTTGCGCGACCTGCGCGCGCGCTGGTTCAGCGCCGGTTTTCTCGTCGCGTGGCAGGAACTCCTGGATGTCGGCCTGAGCGGGCAGAGTCCGCGCGTGCTGCTCGCCGGCGGCCATGACGGCGAGCGCGCGCTGACCGATTTGCTCCATCTCGGTGATCTGCTCGGGGCTGCTGCGGCGGACCTGCGGCTGGGACCCGATGCCCTGCTCGATTGGCTCAAGCGGCACCTCGCGGGCGAAGATGCGGGCTGCGATGATCAAGTCTTGCGCCTCGACCGCGATGATGAGGCCGTGCGCATCCTGACCATCCACACCAGCAAAGGTCTGGAGTTCCCCGTCGTTTTCCTGCCTTTCCTGTGGAGCAGCAGCGCACCGGAGCCGGACCAGCTCTACCATCGCGACCATCGCGCGTGGTGGTGGTTCGGTGGCGATCCGCCAGCGGAGGTGCGCGCAGCGCAGCGGGGTGAGCAGTTGGCCGAGACCCTGCGGCTGGCCTATGTGGCGTTGACTCGCGCCGCGCATCGCTGTTACGTTGCATTCGCTCCCCAGCCGGGGCGCGGGAAGAGCGATGGTTGTCAGGGATCGGCGCTGACGTGGTTGGGTCTTCAGACACCGAAGGGTGTTGGGGTCCCCGCCCTTGATCGCGTCGATGCTCGGGACGCTGTGTGGCAGGCGCGGCAACGGGCCGCCTTTACGAGACCGCACATCGCGGTGATCGCTGCGCCCAGCGCGAGTGTTGAGGTGCTGCCGTCATCGACGCCATCCACGCCCGTGGTGCTTCCCCTGGCGACCTGGCAGACCTTGCGCCGTCAACGTTGGTTCAGCAGCTACAGCGGCTTGGTCCGCAATCGACCGGTCGATGAGCCCGACCACGATCAGGTCCGCGGCGTCAGCGTGGCTGGTGATGATGCGTTGCCGCGCGGTGCTCGCTTTGGTTCGGCGTTGCACCAGATCTTCGAGACCATCGATTTCGCCGCTGATCGCCCCGCATGGCGCCCAGCCGTCGACGCCGGCCTGCGTGCCTTTGGCTTCGACGCGATCCACGCCGACCGCTTGCTGGTGTTGATTGATCGCGTTCTCGCGTGTCCGCTTCCTGAAGACGGCACGCTGCTGCGTCAAGCAGCGCAGCAACGTCAGTGTGAGGTCGAGGTCCTGCTGCCGGTGGTGCGCCCCGGTGTGCTCGGTCCGATCTTCGCCGAGTATGGCGGCCCGTGGGCGGCCTATGCCGATGATCTCACCGATCTCGTCCTGCCGACGGGGTCGTTTACGGCCATCATCGATCTGCTCTTTACCCACGCCGGGCGCGTGCATCTGTTGGACTGGAAGAGTAACGATCTCGCGCGGCGCGGTGGGTATCATCAGGAAGCGATGGTGGGCGAGATGCGGCATCATCACTACGTGCTGCAGTACCACCTGTATGCCGTCGCCCTGCACCGCTTGCTGCGTCGGCGCTTGGTCGATTACGATTACGATCGCCACGTCGGCAGCATGCATTATTGCTTTGTGCGCGGTATGGATGCCACTGGAGTCGGCTGGTATCACGCGCGTCCCAGCCGCGCCATGATCACCGCGCTCGATGCGTGTTTTGCGGAGATGCCCGATGGTCGATGACGTCCTAGGAGTGGATCTGCTGCTGACGCTACCCGGTGTGCACGCAGACCGCGCCGCGGCACAGGCGCTGCGCCGCCTCGATGCTGCGATGGCCAGTGGCGACACCTGCTTGGATCTCGGCGAAATTTTCGCCACCGATCCTGAACTCGTCGTCGATGTCGACACGTGGCGGCGCAGCCTGTTGGCCTGCGGTTTGGTCGGCGATGG
>CAYQAQ010000392.1:0-3350 GCA_964415495.1 uncultured candidatus Brocadiaceae bacterium
CGGCTCCTTCCTCCGCCCACCATACCCGCCGTGCTCGCCGTCAAGGCTAGACCTCGTTGCGCTCGGCGCCTGCGGCGGCCTTGACCGCTGCGCGCGCCGGGTCTGGAGGGCTCCACAAGGAGCCTTTCCCATGGCACGCTTCCACAACCTCATCATCTATACCCTCGCGCCCGAAAACCTGCGCGACATTGCGGCGATCACGGATTCGATGCACGGCTTCGGTGATCTTGTCAACCAGATGCGACGGGCGGCGATCTCGGTGGTCAGCAACATCTGCGAAGGATCGGCCAGCGGCAGCAATCGTCAGTTCGGGCGCTACCTCACGATTGCGCGGGCTTCAGCCAACGAACTTCAGGGGCATCTGGCCATCGTCAGCGACCTCGGGTCCCTGGATCCAACGCATCCCATCCACGATTGCTGCGACCACCTCGGACGTTCGCTCACCAAGCTCATCCGGATCTTGTCCGGGTGAGCGTCCCGGAACTTTGGGGCTCAGAGCCATTCGCCCCTCGCTCCTCGCTGCTCCCCGCCCCTTGCGGCCTCATCCGCTCACTCGACCATGCGCACATGTCCGTCGCCCCCGTCGATCTGATCGCGCGTTTCGGTAGTCCGCTCTACGTCTACGACTTGGACGTGGTGCGCGCGCGGGCCCGGGCCTTGAAGGCCGCGGTGTCATACCGGCCCTTCCAGCCGCTCTATGCGATCAAAGCCAATCCCTGCCCGGCCGTGGCCAAGGCCATCGTCGCCGAGGGCTTCGGCATCGACGCGGTCAGCCCGGGCGAAGTCGCCCTCGCGCTGCGCCTTGGCGTCAAGCCCGAGCTGGTATTGTACACCGAAAATAATATGGACGACGGCGAACAGGCCGAGGCGGTGGCGCAAGGCGTGCTCATCACCTGCGGCAGCCTCGACCGTCTCGAACACCTCGGCCGCGCCGGCGCCGCCACCTGCGCGGTGCGCTTCAATCCCGACATCGGCGCTGGCTCGCATGAGAAGATCTGCACCGCCGGCCCGCTGACCAAGTTCGGGGTGCATCACAGCCAAATCGACGACGTCCTGCGCATCGAACGCGATACCGGTATCCAGGTCATCGGCTGCCACATGCACATCGGCTCCGGCATCCTCGACGCCGAGGTTTACGTCCAAGCCATGGGCGTGATTCTGTCGGTGGCCGAACGCTTGCCGCACCTGCGCTTCATCGACTTCGGCGGCGGCATCGGCATTCCGTATCGCGCCGACCAAGAGGCAATGGACCTCGCGCGGCTCGGCCGCGAGGCCTCACGCCTGATGAACGCCTTCAGCGACCGCGTCGGCCGCCGCATCGAACTGCGCCTGGAACCCGGCCGCTTCCTGGTCGCCGAAGCCGGCACGCTCTACAGCACCGTGACCTCGGTGAAGACCAACCCCGAAGCCGGCCGCACCTTCGTCGGTTGCGATTCCGGCTTCAATCACCTGATCCGCCCGGCGATGTACGACGCCTACCACCGCATCGACAACGTCACCAACCCGCACGCCGTGCCGACCAAGGTCGACATCGTCGGCAACATCTGCGAAAGCGGCGACATCTTCGCCCGCGACCGCATTTTGCCCACGCCGCGCGTCGGCGACATCCTCGCGCTGCGCGACGCCGGCGCCTACGGATTCAGCATGGCGTCGACTTACAACCTGCGCCCGCTTCCCGCGGAAGTCGTGGTCGAAGGTGGAATTGCCCGCGTCGTGCGCGAACGGCAGCGGGTGGCGGATTTGTTGAATGCGTGGCGGTGGTGAATCAGGGCCGCAGACCGCAGCGGGTCGGAAATCCATAGGATCGCGTTGCTGGTTTAGTAACGTGCGTGGCGGCACGCCCACTGGGAGGGTTTCACCATGGAAATCATTGTTCTCACCATCGTCCTCTTCGTCTTCCATATGGTTGTGTTTGCGGCTTCGTGTCGTCGTTTACTCGATCCACACGTCGAGCTGCCCGACGGTATCCGCATCGCTGGTGCCTTGATCGCCCTGGGCATGCCGATCCTTGGCCCGCTCTTGGTGCTTTCACACTTCGCCAGCTACCTGCGCAAGCGCGAGTTCGATTTCGCGATCAAGGAACGTCGTGAAACCGGTGAGAGCAATGCCGTCCGTCGCCTGGAGGCCGAGCTCGCAGAATCCAACCAGCGTCTCGCTGCTCTGCGTTTTGAAGTGGAGCAGTTGAACAAAACGCTGACCTGATCGCGCAAGGGAGTATCCACCGCATATCGGTAGGGTTATTCGCCGCGGCCTGTGAGGGTGTGCACGAAAGCCTCGGCAAGTCGCAACGGCCAAAAGCACGTCGCAATGATATGGCCCTGGCGTTGCAGACGTTTGGTGGCGGCCTCGACCTCATGCGGTTCAGCGGTGAAGAACACCAGCATTAAGGTTCCACGGCCATACTCGCGATCGATCTCGATGCGATGACCGTACCCGGTACTGTAATAATGGACCAAGGTGGTATTCAAGCGCAGCCAGGCATAGATGCCCAGGTAAATCAGCGCGAGGGCAACCAGAATGACAGGAATCAGCCAACGCCGGATTGGTGCTGTGGTGCTCATGGATGTGCGCGGTCTGGAACCGCGGTGATCTTGCGCATCACCCCGCCAACAACGGATCCCCAACCCCCGCCTCCGCAAACCCCTTCGCCCGCAACACGCACGCCGGGCACACCCCGCACGGCGGATTCTGCCCGTTATAGCACGTGTGGCTATGCCGCAGCAGATCGAGGTGACCCAGATCGCGCAGCATGAGCACGGTCTCCGCCTTGGTCAGATGCATCAGTGGCGTGTGCAGGGTCAGCGGAAAATCCAGACCCGCGCGCAGCGCCGCCTGCAAGGCGACCATGGTGTCGTGACGGCAGTCGGGGTAGCCGCTGTAGTCGGTCTGGCAGACGCCGGTGACCAGTTCGCTGATGCCGCGCTGCCAGGCGAACGAGGCGGCCAGGGTCAGGAAGACCAGGTTGCGGCCGGGGACGAAGGTGTTGGGCAGCCCGGTTTCGGTGTCGAGAGCGGTCGCCACCGTGGCGTGGCCGGTCAGCGCGTTGTCGCCCAGGGCGCTGAAGCTGTTACAGGGGATGGTGATCTGCGGCACGCCGGCGGCGGCGGCAATGCGCGCGGCGGCCTCGAGTTCGACGACGTGGCGTTGGCCATAGTCGAAGGTGATGCACTCGATACGGGAGAAGCGCTGCAAGGCCCAGGCCAAGCAGGTGGTGCTGTCCTGTCCGCCGGAGAGCAGGACGACAGCAGCATCGGGGGTGACGCGGCGCATCGCCGCATGGTCGGCGTCAGTCGGCCGGTGACAACCGGGCGAGTGCGCGCGCGTCGATCACGCTGCGGGTGGTCCGCCGG